>JABDDR010000015.1 GCA_013287505.1 Gammaproteobacteria bacterium | reverse complement strand
ACTTACGCGATTACATACCCTTGCGTTAGCATGCGCGATTACATCAAAACACGGTACGAAATTTTTTTAAACCGCTGATATCCTTTCAGCATGAAAAATATTAAAAAAGACATCCCCATCGCTTACTTTCTGACTTTTAGAACCTACGCGACTTGGTTGCATGGCGATTCGCGATTGAGCGTTGATCCTCTGCACAATATTTTTGGTACACCACGCATTAAAGCAAATCCTCATTTACAAGTTGCTATGAGAAAAGCATGTGCCGAGAATGAATTTATTATGAATGTAGCGCAAAGGGAAACGGTTTTACAATCCATTATTGATACATGTGATTACAACCATTGGTATTTGCATGCAGCGCATGTTCGCACGAATCATGTGCATATTGTTTTGCGATCAGATATGCCTGGAAAGATGGCAAGAACACGAATTAAAATTTACGCTACAAAACATTTAAAAAATAATCACATTGATATTTCTCAACGTAAAAATTTTTGGGCTGAAGGTGGTAGTGCTAAAGAAATTTGGAGACCTGAATTTTTATTTCCAACGATGCATTATGTTATTGAAGAGCAGGGAAAGAAAATGGCACTTTACTATGATAAGGAATACGATGAAATGGGGAGAGCGAATTATTTCTTTTGAGTTGAGTTGCGATTTGAATCGCGCCTTACTAATCGCGTAAGTATGTAATCGCGCATGCTAACGCAAGTGCATGTAAGCGCGCTTGCTTACGCAAGGGCTTCTAAACGATATCACTAGCACGTACTTGCTGATGGTTTGTGCCAGTGATATAGCTTAGAAGCGCTCACGTGAGTGAGTGCGAAAGTAAGAAAAACAGCAGTAATACTTACATCGCGCTTGCTAACGCAAGTGCTTCTAAACTATATCACCAGTAAGTGCTCGCTCAGAGAGCAGTGCCAATAGTGTATATTCAAGTCACGCACTCCCCGCCCGTTTGCTCTAGTGATATAGCTTAGAAGCGCCCGCGTGAGCGGGTGCGCATGCAAAGCTTAGAAGCTTTCGCATCAGCGAAAGCGCAAATACACATCAAATCTGCTGCTTTTCCCCTCATACACCACATCCGGTTTTTTACTCGTCAACGTCGGTGCTAATTTTGCGCGCTTGACGACAACTCTTTTCTTAGCAACTAACAATGCTGCCGATAATAATTTTTCAGCATCCAAATCATCACCCACGACATCACGCAATGCACGCATTTCTTTTTTCACCAATGCGGATTTATTTTTTTCGGGAAACATGGGGTCAATATATATCACATCAGGAAAATTTTCTTTTGAAATTAATTTTAAATATTCGATTGCATCTGCGTGAATTAATTTTAAAGACAATTGCAAAAACCATTCTTCTTTTTGCGCGCGCTTTAATCCATCTTCCAGTAAAGCGTAAATAATCGGTGAACGTTCACACATCGATACATCACAACCCAACGTCGCGAGCACAAATGCATCACGTCCCAATCCCGCCGTCACATCTAAAACAGATAACTTAATTTTGGGTTTGATGCCGACTGCTTTAGCAATTAATTGGTTTTTTCCACCACCATATTTTCGTCGATGCGCCAATGCACCGTCGAGAAAATCAACATAAACCAAACTTTTTTCAGATATTTTGAGTGATAAGCGATGATCAATAACGATTAATTCTGGATTCATGCATACAAAGATACTCGAAAGATCTTGCAGCACAAGATCTTTCGAGTTTTTTTATTTAAACAAATTTATAAGTGATACCAAAATCACCTTCCATTGTGCTTAAATAACTTCTGTAGGTAACTGTGCTGCCAGTATTTGTATGTGTGCCATACATCGTATACAGCGCATCAACACGCATAAAGAAATTACCAGCTAAAGGTGTTGTTACACCCAAACCTGTTTGGAAGCCACCTTTATCAAAATTGGTCGACGCTAATACAGTATTAAAGCCCGTATCTGACTCATTGAAATATGCGTCTGAATAAGCCAACACAAGGTGAGCAACAGTGCCTTCAGAAAATTCATAACCGGGTAATACACGAACACCCCAGTTATATCTTAATTTCATTTGATACTGTGCTCCTGATATATTGTTTGTGAATATATTGGCAATTTGATCATCCGCAATAAATCCTTCTAAGCCCAACTTAAAATGATTGCTTAGCGTGAAATCATATCCCAAGAGTCCGCCACCTTGTACATCAATATCTCCAAGATCACGCGTATCATCTGCGGTGGTATTATAACCGTGTCGATCTGACGTAAACCCCATACCGCCCACATCACCACCCAAATAAAACCCATCATAATTTGAAACCGGTTGCATAGGCTCAGTCGTCATTCCACCTGCCATTGCAGTACCACATCCCAGTAATAACCCTAATACAAGTGTTTTTCTAAAATTGCTGATCATAGTTAAACTCCCTTTTATCTATCAAAAAATATAAACATCAAAAGTGTATTGAAGAATGTCGGCACAACTTCAATGCACCCTAAAACTGTACATGCAAAAAGTTTTATTTGCAATTCTGCTCTACCACGTCCAAAAAATCCGATGCGATATTTAAATCGAAAAAATGGTCTAATTCCCGCGCGCAAGTGGGGCTTGTCACATTAATTTCTGTCAAATAATCACCGATCACGTCGAGTCCCACAAATAACAATCCTTTTTCTTTTAATACAGGCCCCACTTGTTCGCAAATCCAGCGATCGCGGTCGGTTAGTTCGCGCCCTTCGCCTGTTCCACCTGATGCTAAATTACCACGAAAATCATCGCTTTTTGGTATGCGCGCTAAAGCATAGGGCACTGGTTCGCCATTAATCATTAAAATACGCTTGTCGCCTTGTGCAATCTCAGGTATGAATTGCTGCACCATAACCTTTCTCGTAAAATTGTGCGTGATTGTTTCAATGATCACGTTGTGATTAGGATCATTGGCAGACAATCGAAAAACAGATTGGCCGCCCATATTATCCAGCGGTTTGATCACCGCATTTTCAACAGAATCTAGAAAATCAAGAATCAATTCCTTTTTGGATGTCAGCAATGTTTTCGGACAACATTGCGGAAACCACGCTGTAAATAATTTTTCATTCGCATCGCGTAAGCTCGATGGCTTATTTAATACCAATAATCCTTGTGATTCTGCTTGCTCTAACAAATAGGTTAAATGCATATAATGCATATCGACGGGCGGATCTTTTCGCATTAATAACACATCAAGATCAACCAAGGGCTGTTCAATCACATCACCCCTTTCATAAAAATGTTCCGCATTATCGAACACTTTAACCGATTGCATATGTCCCCACGCAATGCCATCTTGCAACCAAATATCTTCCGGCATAATCACGCTGCAATGCCATCCGCGCGCTTGTGCAGCTAACAGCATGGAAAATGTCGTGTCTTTTTTGATATTTATTTTTGATAATGGATCCATTAAGAAACCAATATTCATGCAATTTCCCTCGCAGCCGCAATCATTGCTAATCTTCCCACTACACCATAGGCATAAAATCGATTCACCGAATCAAGACCGTTATTTTTATACGGCGGTACATGACAATTTTTTGCAAAAGCCAATGGCTGAAAATCCATGCCAGGTGCATTTAAATTTTCATCGATATCACGATTTTTATGAATGCGATAAAATCCACCGACAACATGACGACCAATATGATACACAACCGGTTCTGCTACGGCATTATCATCACCCACCGTTTCAAATGTATAAACGCCTTCTTGCATAATCACTTTCGTTACAGCGCCACCCCCTTTTAATGACGACATTTTTGTGCGTTGTTTGCGATTTAAATTTTCCAATTCTTTGGCATCTTTAATCATCATGACTGCCATGCCATACGTACCTTGATCGGCTTTTACCACTAAAAAAGGTGGCTGCGTAATCTTATATTCCGCATATTTTGCACGAATTTTTTCAAATAACCGATTGGCATTTTCAACCAAACAATCTTGATTATTATTTTGATTTAAAAAATCAACTTCACCGCAATGATCAAAATATGGATTAATTAGCCACGGATCAATATCAATGATTTTTGCAAATTCTTCTGTCACCGTTTGATACAAGCGAAAATGATCGGATTTCAAACGCGTCGACCACCCTAATTTTAATGACGGCAAAATGGTTTGTGTTGTGTTTTGCAAAATAGTTGGAATTCCCGCAGAAAAATCATTATTTAAAATAATACAGCAGGGAAAATAGTTACTAACACCCACGCGGTCATTGTCACGCACCAATGGCTCTAAAATAATATCGCGTCCTGATGGCAGTGTTTGTTGTAACGGTTCTTTTAAATCAGGAATGAGCGATGCAATACGCACATCAAATCCAGCGCGTTTTAAAATTTCGGATAACGTTGCTAAATTTTCAAAATAAAAAATATTGCGTGTATGACTTTCGGGAATCAATAATAATCGTGTGGCACTCGGGCACTTTTCAGCCATGGTTGACTGTACAGCTTGCACACACAGTGCCATCATCTCTGGATTCAAATTATTAAATCCTGCAGGAAATAAATTCGTATCAACGGGTGCTAATTTAAATCCCGCATTTCGCAGATCAACCGATCCATAAAATGTCGGTGGTGTTAATTGCCATTGTCCTCGAAACCAACTCTCAATCGCCACCTGATTATTGAGAAATTTTTTCTCAAGCGCCAATAATGGGCCTGTTAAAGCAGTTTCCAAATGCGGAACGACGGTCATTGTTTTATCCGAGTCTGTATGAATTAATGCTACAATCTTAACTCAAATTAAGAGAATGAGCACATGAGATTCAGAGGTAAGGTCATTGGCGCGCTATTGGGCCTAATATTCGGCGGCCCCATTGGCATGGCATTCGGATTTATTGCGGGTCATTTGTATGATTTAGGCTATTTTCAAGCCTTTGTCCAAGCAGCGAGAGGCAATATTCACACGCAATCCCAGCAATTATTTTTTAACAATACCTTTAAAATCATGGGATATGTCGCAAAATCAGATGGTCGCATTTCTGAAAATGAAATTCATACCGCGCGTTTGATTATGTCAAGAATGGGCTTAAATGAAGCCTCAAAACAACAAGCGATCACTCTTTTTTCGATCGGAAAAGAACCTGATTTTAATCCGGATCATTCTTTATTTGAATTGCGTGCGGCGTGTCAAATGCAGCCTGCTTTATTGCAACTGTTTTTAGATGTGCAAATGCAGATGGCATCTGCAGATGGTTATTTATCCGATGCAAAAAAAGCCACACTACAGCATATTTGCACAAAACTAGGTGTCCCAGGATTTCAATTTAATCAATCTGACAATCAATATCGTAGGCAATACCAGTATCAATATCAGCGCCCGCAAACACGATCTGATGCCCTGTCTTTAAGTGACGCGTATCAAATTTTAGGTATCACGCAAAACGCAACCGGTGAAGAAATCAAAACAGCGTATCGTCGGTCGATGAGTCAGAATCATCCCGATAAATTAATCGCAAAAGGATTGCCACCTGAAATGATCAAAGTGGCAACACAAAAAACACAACGTATCAAACAAGCCTATGAGCAGATTAAAAAAGCAAAAAATCTGTAAAACTACGCTGCATGATAGCCCGCACTGAAAGTTGATTGTGACTCGTGCTCCAGCCCTAATTGCTTCATCACTCGGATTGTTTCTTCGACCATATTGATCGCTGGAATACTACCACGCGGAAGAGAATGACCCCCTTTTGGAAAAAACGCTGAACTCAACCCTTGCATCACACCAATTGGATGTTGAATACCTTCTGTTGGATGGTATGCCTTGACCAATGTTTCTTGCAATGCGTTTAAATTTTCTGGATTCACAGTTTCAAGCGCCGCTTTGCATAATGCCAATGCGTGAAGCTGTCTTTCAACGCGTGCCACGCGTAACGACAGATTTATATCACGGGTATATTCACCTACAACACGACGACGTTCATTTTCGTATTCCGATTTGAGTCGAGCAATACGTGCCAATGTAGCTGCTTTTAAAGTTCGCGAATCAGGTAATTCATTTTCCCTTGAAAGCAACGGTGTTCTCATCACAAATCTCCTTTTAATTTTTTACAACATCCCCTAACAGCACGGCAAAAATCATATCATAAAAAAATTATAAAGATAATTTTACGCTGGGTGATGTAAATAAAAAAATATCATCAATCAATTCTATCAGTCGCGAATTTATTTCCGCAGATTGCGGACCTGCTTGCGCAACAACCGGTGTAAACATTTTCAAAAAATGGGAAAGACGATGAATTTCTTCGTCGCGATGTGATTTACGCACGTCATTGAGCATATGCAAATCTCGCTCTTTTGTGTCCGAATTTCCCTCGATCACTCGCTGACACGCATCCAAAACAGAAGTTTCCAAAGCAGTGAATTGCATCGTTCTTCGCATTTTTTGCATATCACGAAGCAATATGGCTTGCGTTAAAACAACACGATAACAAGTAATATTTCTTGGCATAAAATATACTCCGTTATACTTTAATCCGCTAAAACCCTAGTCTCAATATATTTATACTCCATGAGAACTGATTTTTATACCAAAAAACGGCATAATAATAAAAAATCCGCGGGGGAAATATGTTAAGAAAAACAACCATCGCAGCGTCCATTTTGTCCGCTGATTTTGCACATTTAGGGCAAGAATCACATGATATTTTAAACGCAGGTGCCGATGTGATTCATTTTGATGTCATGGATCATCATTTTGTGCCGAACTTAACATTTGGCGCACATATTTGCGATGCATTACGCAATGACGACATTACCGCCGAAATTGACGTACATTTGATGGTAACAGATCCTGAAAGCTATATTGCACCGTTTGCAAAAGCGGGTGCCAATCGTTTAACGTTTCATCCGGAAACTGTGGGCGATGCAAAAAGTGTTTGTGATAAAATTCATGCGGTTGGCATGCAAGCGGGTCTCGCATTTAATCCAGATAAACCGGTCAACATTCCTGCTGACTTATTTTCTGATCTAGATATGATTTTAATTATGTCTGTTTTTGCAGGATTTGGTGGACAGCAATTTATTCCAGAAAGTCTTGAAAAAATTCGTGCGACAAAAAAATTAATTGAGCAATATAATCCGAACATAATTTTGGGTGTTGATGGTGGTATTAAAGTCGATAATATTGCGCAAGTCGTTAATGCGGGTGCAAATTTTATTGTGATGGGGTCGGGATTGTTTGATGCGGATGATTATGCGGAGCGCGTTAAAATGCTGCGCACACAAATCAAAGAATAACTGCACGTTGAAATCACTGCTTACGTTAAGTGCAACATTGCTCTATTTTAATACGCGGAATCGAAAAATGATCCTCATGCTCGACAACTACGACTCATTCACCTTTAATTTAGTGCATTACTTTCAAGCGCTGAATCAAACCGTTCGCGTGTTTCGCAATGACGCCATCACATTATCAGACATTGAAAAATTAAATCCGTCACACATTGTTATTTCACCCGGCCCTGGAAATCCCGATAATGCAGGCATTACATTATCATGCATTGAACATTTTGCCGGTAAAATACCGATTTTTGGCGTATGCTTAGGTCATCAAGCAATAGCACAAGTCTTTGGTGCGAAAATTATTACTGCACAAAATATTATGCATGGAAAAACGTCAGAGATTTATCACAACAATGACGGTGTATTTAAAAATATTCCTACGCCATTTTCTGCAACACGTTACCATTCGTTGGTTGTCGATAAAAATACATTACCCGATGATTTTTTAGTTACTGCGTGGACAAAAAATCCAGAAGAAATCATGGGCATTAAACATCGCACATTAAATATTGAAGGCGTACAATTTCATCCGGAAGCGATTTTAACAGAGCATGGCATAGAATTATTAAAAAATTTTTTAACTTTTTAATCGACAAAGCGATGATATGACTGCAAAACAATATGAACCAACAAGCGAGTGGGAACTTGGATGTGTCTTTTTTCTCCCGAGCGCAGTCGTGCAAACAAAAAATTTCTCTGCCCCCTCCGCGAGGGTGAAAAATGATACGTCCAAGTCACCCACGAGCATCTCGCTAATGATGCAGTCATATCAAACAAGTAAACTTTTAATAAATCCCGTCAATAGATGGAACATTTTATGAAACCAAACACCCTAGGCCTTCGTCACACAGCATTAAATGTATTTGATATAGACGCATGCAAAAACTTTTATGTTGATATTTTTAATATGGTTGTTGAATGGCAACCTGATGCAGACAATGTCTATTTAACATCTGGCAATGATAATTTAGCTTTGCATCGCGTTTCAAAATGCGAACGCGAACGCGCATCACAACGACTCGATCACATAGGATTTTTTGTCAAAACGCCTGAAGACGTAGACGCTTGGTTTTTATTTTTAAAACAAAAAAACATTAAGATAATTGCGCAGCCCAAAACACATCGCGATGGTGCACGCAGTTTGTATTGCGCTGACCCTGAAGGAACGGTGATACAAGTGATTTATCATCCGCCGATTTCATGAAAAAACAGAGAACGACGATATTCTCTATATTTCATAACGTTGCCGTACATCCAATTCCCTTGCCGCTTTCACTTCATCTAATCTTCCCACAGGCGTTGTATACGGCGCGCCTTTGAGTTTATCGGGATTTTCCAACGCTTCTTTATAAATAATTTCCATCACCTCAATAAAACGATCCAGTGTGTGTTTGCTTTCCGTTTCTGTAGGCTCAATCAACAAACATTCTGGAATTAATAATGGAAAATAAATCGTCGGTGCGTAAATACCAAAATCTAATAATCGTTTTGCGATATCTAATGCAGTCACACCTGTTTTTTGTGTGAGGGGTTTTGCAGTAATAATAAATTCATGACTCGCGCGACGCTTGGGAAATGCCAAAGTGTATCCAATTTTTTCTAATCGTTTCATCAAATAATTTGCATTCAAGGTGGCAAATTGACTGACGCGTTTTGCGCCATTTTTTCCGAGCAATCGCAAATAAATATGTGCGCGTAACAAAACACCTGCATTTCCCATAAAGGTAGATAATCGGCCTATGGATTTAGGACAATCTTTTTGTGTCATCCAATAATAACCATTCTCATTTTTTCCTACCATCGGCGTAGGCAAATACGCTTTTAATCGTGCATTTGCAGCAACAGGGCCTGCACCCGGTCCACCACCACCATGTGGTGTTGCAAACGTTTTATGACAGTTTAAATGCATCACATCAAAACCCATATCACCGGGACGCGCTCTACCTAAAATCGCATTTAAATTGGCGCCATCGTAATATAATAATCCGCCCGCTTGATGAGTGATTTTTGCAATCGCTAAAATTTCTTTTTCAAACAATCCAAATGTCGATGGATTGGTTAACATAATTCCCGCAGTTTTGGGACCGACTGCTTTTTGCAGGGCAACTAAATCAATATCACCGGTTTTTGTGCATGTTGGAGTTTCTTTGACATCAAAACCACACATACGTGCAGAAGCAGGATTGGTGCCATGTGCTGCATCGGGAATTAACATTTCTGTGCGTGCGGTATCACCGCGATCACGATGATACGCTGCGATCATAGCCACACCCGCAAATTCACCTTGCGCACCTGCCATGGGCGTTAATGAAACACCTTCCATGCCTGTTAATGTGGCAATATCATTTTGCAATTCAAAACAATTTTCTAAATAGCCCTGACACTCGGTAATATTCATGAGCGGATGCATGTGTGCATAACCCGGCATGGCTGCAATCATTTTTGCAACACGGGGGTTATATTTCATTGTGCAAGAACCTAATGGATAAAAATTCGTTTCGATTGAAAAATTCTTTTGTGAGAGTTTGGTGAAATGACGGACGACATCGAGTTCAGATGAATGGGGAATTTTTGGGGATTGATGGCGTAATAGATGTTTTTCCATTGTTTTTTCTCTCTTTTGCATTTTCGTGTTTGCGCATTTGCGCCTCGCTAACGCGAGGGCTTCTAAACTATTTCACTGGCGCGAACTGTCGGCAAACGCGAGGGCTTCTAAACTATTTCACTGGCGCGAACTGTCGACCAGCACGTACCAACAATATGCTATGTTACTGTTGTGATCTTCCAGCAAGCACTTGCGTTAGCAAGCGCGATGTGAGTATGACTGCCGGTGTTCGAACTTTCGCACTCGCTCACGCGAGAGCCTCTAAACTATATCACCAGTTCAACGTAAAACCTTACACACTCACACTTTCACTGCATGCCTCAAACATTCCGCAAACTTTTCCAAATCTTTCTGTGTTTTTGTTTCTGTTACACAAACCAATAAACAATTTCCCAATTCTGGATACGATTCTTTTAACGCAAAACCTGCTTGAATATGATGATGCTTAAAAATATTCAACACTTCTTCTACCGGTCGATTTAAATGAATCACAAATTCATGAAAAGTAGGTGCATCAAATTCGATTGAAACACCTTCGATAGATAATAATAATTTTTTTAACGCTTCAGTTTGTTCAACACATGTCAGCGCAACTTTATGCAAACCAGCGCCACCCATCATACGCATATAAATGGTTGCTGCGGTTACCAACAAGCCTTGATTGGTGCATATATTCGATGTCGCTTTTGCTCTGCGAATATGTTGTTCACGCGCTTGTAATGTTAATACAAAACCAATTCGTCTCTGAGCATCAACAGTACGCCCTACGATTCTTCCGGGCAATTGTCGAATATCTTTTTTGCGACAACATAAAAATCCAAAATAAGGTCCGCCACCTGCCATCGGAACACCTAATGGCTGTCCTTCGCCGCACACGATGTCTGCACCATTATTTCCCCATTTTCCAGGGGGTTTTAGCAATGCCATTGCGATGGGATTCACAACGCCAATTAATAAAGCATTTTTTTCATGCGTTAAATCGGCAATCAAATCAATTTCTTCAACGCCGCCAAAAAAATTGGGTTGTGAAACAATAACTGCGCAATATTCATCGCGCAAACACTTTTTTAATTGATCTAGATTATTGCAACCTGATTTTTTATCAAATTCCCACGCAATTAATTCAATGGGATGATAATCTAAAATAGATTTTAATGTGTCGCGATAATGTGGGTGCAAATTTTGTGGCACCAATATTTTTTTTGAAGCATTTTTATGGATGCGTAGCGCCATTAAAACAGCTTCAACCATCGCAGATGCACCGTCATACAATGATGCATTCGATACTTCCATGCTCATTAATTCTGTCATCAGGGATTGATATTCGTAAATCACTTCCAGCGTGCCCTGACTTGCTTCGGGTTGATACGGTGTATACGCTGTATAGAATTCACCGCGTGTCACAATATCCCAAACGGCAGCTGGAATATGATGCTCATAAGCACCTGCGCCCATAAAACAAGAACCATAATGAAATGCAGGCGCGCGTTTCGCTAATAATCGCGTGACAGAATATTCATCCATGCCTTCGGGCATCATTAAATCGACATTCGGAATGGCGCTTGGAATTTCATCGAATAAATCGTCGATTTTTGAAACACCAATGGTTTGGAGCATTTCTGCTATATCTGTTTCTGTGTGAGGAATGAAGGGCATATTACACTTCTTCCTCAGCAATCATTTCTTCATACGCATCCGCATCCATCAACTCATCTAACTCTTCCATGTCTGATGGTTTGATACGACAAATCCAGCCGTTACCATAAGCATCTTGATTAATTGAATCGGGTTGCGATTCCAGTTGTGAATTGACTTCAATCACCACACCAGAAATCGGCGCATACACATCGGCCGCTGTTTTCACAGATTCCACTACAGCCAATTCATCGCCTTTATCTAGTGATAATTGCATATCAGGTAATTCAACAAATACCAAATCACCCAATTGGTGCTGCGCGTAATCTGTGATACCGATAACAACGGTATCATCACCATCCAGTCGAACCCATTCGTGGCTTTCGGTGTAATGCAATTCTCTCGGACAATCAGTCATGACAATTTCCTCATTTAAATAAATTTCGGTTTCGTTACTTTCACTTCTAGCCATTCACCGCGACGCTCTACCATCGCATCACTCGCATTTGAAACTGGAATTCTCGCCAATGCAATCGATTTATTCAGTGTCGGTGAAAAACTACCCGACGTAATTTCACCGAAGCCATCACCATTAAGCTTTACTTTTTGATGATTGCGTAACACACCTTTGGATTCTAAAACCAATCCGATCAGCTGCTGCGAAATGCCGCGTGATTTTTCTGCACATAATGCTTCTTTTCCAATAAAATTTCTATGTTCATCTTTAAAAGAAACAGTCCACGATAAATTTGAAATCAGTGGCGATGTGTCGATGGTCATATCCGCGCCATATAAATTATACCCTGCCTCTAATCGCAACGTATCCCGCGCGCCTAAGCCGCAGGGTTGAATATGAAGGGCAATGCATTTTTCCCATGTTTTTAAGGCTAACTGTACGGGCAACATAATTTCAACACCCGCTTCGCCGGTATAACCGGTGCGAGCAATAACGGTATCATTTTCACAAACTAAAAATTGAAATGGCTTTAATGCTGCGATTTTTTCTGATGTTGCTTTATCAAAAATAAATTCGAGTTGTTTGATTGCATCTGGTCCTTGCAACGCAAGCAAACACAAATCATCGCGCAACATTAATTTTGCATCATATTTTTCAGCATTTTTTTTCATCCATGCCAAATCTTTTTCTCGACAACCCGCGTTAATAATCAATCGAAAATGATTTTCTGAAAATCGGTAAGCAATTAAATCATCAATCACGCCGCCTTTTTCATTCAGCATGCAGGAATATAATGCGTCATTATTTTTTAATTTCTCCACGTCATTCGCAAGTAAAAAACGTAAATAGGCAATGGTATCTGAGCCAACAATCTCAACAACCCCCATATGAGAAACATCAAAAATCCCCGCATTTTTTCGCACGGCATGATGTTCTGCAATTTGTGAACCGTAATGCAACGGCATTTGCCATCCGGAAAAATCAACCATCAATGCGTTTAATTTGACGTGGTGATCATACAGCGCGGTTTTTTTGGACATGTGTTTTCCTAACTAAAGCTGATACGCTAAACGAACATAACCATCCCATGCAAAAGGCACAAAATCATCGACAGGCGCAACTTCAGACGCGCCAAAACCGGTGTAATATTGAAATCCGCTTTCTAAAATCCAATGTCGCGTAAAATTATAATCCAAGCCCGTTGACATGTAAGGAGTGACACAAGAAGTGTCATTGATAATATCTTTTCTTTCAACAGTACCAACACCAATTGCGGCAAATGCGCGTAAATGTGTGCGAATACCCACTGGTACAAAAAACTTGCCACTCAATGAGTATGCATCTGTTTTAGAAACCATGTTGAAAATTTGATTACCATTCTGATCAAAGTAAGCGCTATTAGGACCGAATTGAATATGCGCATCAGCAAATTGCATATATTGCAGTTCAATTGAAAAATTTTTCGCAACATCAAAGCCGAAGACAACACCCCAAGAAGGACCGCCTTCATGAACCGCTACTGGCAATGTGGGTTGAGGATCGCCTTGATCAATTTGATCAATTAAATATTGCCACGTGGTATAGCCACCGCCCATATTCACACCAAAATAAACGGTTCTGGATGGGAAAAGATAAGCAAGACTCTCACTGTGTGATGCAAATGCCGCGCAAGGAAGAACAAAGAGCAGTGACACGTAGAATAATTGTTTCGAAAAACGCATCACTATGCTCTTCATTTAAAATTAATGAATATTCGGGCAAGGCTGATTTGGAGCTGGATTGCCAACACAAGCGCCGCCTGAAAAACTTTGCCCAAAGATATCGCAATGCCATTGATTGCGACATTCAGTAATATCCTTTTGATCACCTGCTCCATATTGGCTGATGCACGCGTTATCAATGGAGTGATATACACCCATCATTTGAGTATAAACACTAAATACTGAGCTGCAGAAAGCAGGCCATAATTTCTTCGGAAAATGTGCATCACAATTGCACAGTACCGTTGTTTTAAATTCGTGGCAAAAAGTAGGATCTTTGTAAGAAGGAACAATGGGGCATGCAGCGGCTTTTGCGGTATTTACCGGAAAAACTGATTGATAAGCAAATACGTTAATGGAGAATAATGTTATAAAAAAAGCACAAATAGATAATAAAATTTTCCGTTTCATAAGCAAATTCCCTATGTTGATTAGCAAACAGGACGAACTATGATACAAAAAATTAAGATTTTGTCTACAGCGAAATTAAACGGTCCCCCGTAGAGACTGCTGTGAATCAAATTTTAACCCAGGTTTGAAATTTATAGGCATACACATTTTTTTCGTCAGGCAAATGTTTTTCTTCTGCAATTAATTTCCATGTGGCGTGATTAAGCTTAGGAAAAAAAGCATCGCCATCAAAATCGGCGTCAATGACTGTTAAATAAATACAATGTGCACGTGGCAATAGTTGCACATATAAATTAGCGCCGCCAATAATCATTACTTCTGGCTCATTTTTTACAGCGTTTAATGCATCATCGATCGAATTGAAAACGTCGCAGTCATCGATTAATAAATTTTGCTGGTGTGTGATAATCATATTTCTGCGATTGAGTAGTGGTTTTCCGATGCTATCAAATGTTTTTCGCCCCATGATTATGGGCTTGCCGGTGGTGAGGGCTTTAAAATGTTTTAGATCGGCGGGTAAGTGCCAGGGCATTTGGTTGTTTTTGCCAATGACGTAGTTTTTGGAGGCTGCGACGATTAAAGATATTTTCATGTTGTATACTCATGTTGGAGGGGAATGCGTGTTTGCAGCCGCTCGTTCAATATGACTGCATCATTGGCGAGATGCTCGTGGGTGACTTGGACGTATCATTTTTCACCCTCGCGGAGGTTGCAGAGAAATTTTTTGTTTGCACGATTGCGCTCGGGAGAAAAAAGACACATCCAAGTTCCCACTCGCTTGATAGTTCATTGTGGTTGCAGTCATATCGAACTCGCAGCGATAGGTTCGCATCAATGTTTCAATTTGGTATAGAATACATTAAAACGGAAAGGATTCCTTCAGGTGCAATCAATTCAGTTCAATTTAATTCCAGGCGTTACGCCTATCAGCCAAGATATTTTCAACTTGCATATGGCAATTTTTTCAATTTGCGTTGCGATTGGGTTGATTGTATTTGGCGTCTTAATTTATGCGTTAATTTATCATCGAAAATCACGCGGTCATAAAGCAATTTTGTTTCACTCAAATAAAAAAATTGAGTGGGTATGGGCAATTATCCCTTTTATTATTTTAATTCTCATGGCAATTCCTGCGACACTGGTTTTAAAACGTATGGACGATGAATCCAAAACAGATTTGAATATCAAAGTAACGGGTTATCAGTGGAAATGGAAATATGATTATCTTGATTATAAGATTTCTTTTTTCAGCAATTTATCAACGCCGACAGATCAGCTGGAAGGAAAAGCGCCTAAAAATCAGTGGTATTTGCTTGAAGTAGACAAACCGCTGGTTATTCCTATTCACAAAAAAATACGCTTTTTAGTGACCTCAAATGATGTGATTCATTCTTGGTGGGTGCCCGCGTTTGGTATTAAGGCCGATGCGATTCCTGGTTTTATTCATGAAGCATGGGCGCGTGTCGACAAACCGGGTACGTATCGTGGGCAGTGTGCGGAATTGTGCGGCATGCATCATGCGTTTATGCCCATTGTTGTTATTGCGAAAACACAAGCTGATTTTGATAAGTGGGTTGCGGAGCAAACGGGCGTAGCAACGAAGACCGTTGCAGGGGCGACAACAAAAGCTGCGCCTGAGCCACTCAAACCATTAACAAGAGATGAATTAATGGCGCAAGGCAAAACGGTGTATGAAAGCACATGCGCTGTGTGTCATAAACCCGATGGCACTGGAATGCCGCCAGTCATTCATTCTATTAAGGGCAGTCCCATTGCCAATGGCCCTGTTGCTGCGCATATTAATATTGTGATGAATGGAAAACCAGGTACGGCAATGCAGGCGTTTAAAGATCAATTATCGGATGAGCAATTGGCAGCTGTAATTACATATGAACGAAATTCGTTTGGAAATACAGGCGGGGTGGTGCAGCCAAGTGATATAGCGAAAGCGAGGTAAGTGGGAGTGCATATCATTACCCGCAACTTTGAGGTAGCGAGCGAGATATGACTGCAAACACGATAAACTATCAAGCGAGTGGGAACTTGGATGTGTCTTTTTTCTCCCGAGCGCAATCGTGCAAACAAAAAATTTCTCTGCAACCTCCGCGAGGGTGAAAAATGATACGTCCAAGTCACCCACGAGCATCTCGCCAACGATGCAGTCATATCAAGCGGTCAAAAGTGCAAATTCATGTCATAAGGAACAAAACATCATGAAACACGCAACAAAATCAAAATTCCTTTATTGGTTCACCACCACCGACCACAAAGACATCGGCACCTTGTACTTATGGCTCTCATGCATTTTGTTTTTTTTCTCAGGACTAATGGCGTTATTAATTCGCGCAGAATTATTTCAACCTGGCATGAAATTATTGCAGCCTGATTTTTATAATCAACTCGTGACCTTTCACGGATTAATTATGATCTTCGGTGTCATCATGCCCGCATTTACTGGATTGGCCAATTGGCAAATTCCGCTAATGATCGGCGCGCATGATATGGCATTTCCACGCTTAAATAACTGGAGTTTTTGGTTATTACCGTTTGCGTTTATTTTAATGACGAGCACATTATTCATGTCGGGTTCTGCGCCCAATTTTGGATGGACGATGTATGCACCATTGTCTACAACTTATGGACCGCCGAGCACTGATTTTTTAATTTTCTCGATTCATATTATGGGTATTTCATCGATTTTAGCGGCAATTAATATCATTACCACGATTATGAATATGCGCATCCCTGCAATGACATGGAAAAAATTGCCGGTGTTTGTATGGAGTTGGTTAATCACGGCATTTTTATTATTGGGTGTGATGCCAGTGCTCGCCGGCACAGTTACCATGATGTTATTTGATCGACATTTTGGTACGAGTTTTTTTAATGCGGCTGGTGGTGGCGATCCATTATTGTATCAACATTTGTTTTGGTTTTTTGCGCATCCGGAAGTGTATATTCTTATTTTGCCGGCGTTTGGTGTGATATCAGAAGTCATTCCCACATTCAGTCGCAAACCGTTATTTGGTCGAACCGCTATGATTTACGCGATTGCGTGCATCGCGATTTTATCTTATATCGTGTGGGCACATCATATGTTTACAACGGGTATTCCACTTGGCGCACAATTATTTTTTATGTATACAACGATGTTAATTGCCGTTCCCACTGGCATTAAAGTATTTAACTGGGTCGCGACAATGTTTAAAGGTTCAATTACATTTGAAACGCCGATGTTATTTGCGATTGGTTTTTTATTTATGTTTACGATCGGTGGATTTTCAGGATTAATGTTGTCGATTGTGCCGGCAGATTTTCAATATCGTAATAGCTATTTTGTGGTAGCGCATTTTCATTATGTCTTAATTCCGGGCTCATTATTTGCGATGTTTGCTGCGGTTTATTATTGGATTCCGCGATGGACAGGAAGACGTTATTCTGAAAAATTGGGACAATGGCATTTTTGGTTGTCCGTGATTGGATTTAACGTGACATTTTTTCCGATGCATTTTTTAGGATTGGCGGGGATGCCGAGGCGAGTGCCGGATTATGCACTGAAATTTACGGATTTTAATATGATGGCGACGATTGGTGCATTTTTGTTTGGGTTTGCGCAGATATTATTTTTGGTAATGGTGATTAAAACGATACGCTCGGGAAAGAAAGTAACAGGAGAAGTGTGGAAGGGTGCGAAAGGATTGGAGTGGGAAAAGTTGTAATTTCGCGTTCGCTGACGCGAAAGCTTCTAAACTATATCACTAGGACAAACTATCGGCTGGTACGATGCAATACACTACTGGGACAAACTATCGGCTGGTACGATGTAATACACTATTGGCACAATCTCTCCGCAAGCACGTACCAGTGAGATAGTTTAGAAGCACTTGCGTCAGCAAGCGCGATGATAGTATTACTGATGTTCTTCTTACTGTCGCACTCACTCACGTGAGCGCTTCTAAGCTATATCACTGGCGCAAACTGTCGACGAGTATGAGGCACAAACTGGCGACGAGTGCGACTTGAAATACGCTATTGTCAATGATCTTTGAGTGAGTACGCGCTAGTGAGATAGTTTAGAAGCGCTTGCGTGAGCAAGTGCGATGCAAATATCACAGAATTTAAACCCACCTCCTCGGCTTTAAATAGTATTCAGTTAATTTTTCTTCTGCAGAATTTTTTTCAGGGTGCCAATTATATTTCCACTGCACTTGTGGTGGTAATGACATTAATATAGATTCGGTTCTGCCACCAAATTGCAAACCAAATAAAGTCCCACGATCATAAACCAAATTAAATTCCACATACCGCCCACGACGATACAGCTGAAAATCACGCTGTTTTTGAGTGTATTCGTGTAATTTTCTTTTTTCAACAATCGGAAGATAAGCATCTATAAAACTACTGCCCACATTTTTTAAAAAAGAAAAACAATCTTCAAAAGGCAGTTCATTTAAATCATCAAAAAACAATCCGCCAATACCACGCTGTTCATTACGATGCTTTATAAAAAAATAATCATCAGCTGCTTTTTTAAATCTCTCGTAAAAATCAGGATGACTATTATCACACGCTTTTTTTGCAGTCGCATGAAAATGCACACAGTCTTCATCGAATCCATAATAAGGCGTTAAATCATAGCCGCCACCGAACCATCCCACCACTTCATTGTTCGTTTTTGTTGCTTGAAAATAACGAACATTGAGATGTGCTGTTGGCACAAAGGGATTTTTTGGATGAATCACGGATGAAACACCGAGCGCTTCAAATGATGCGCCGATTAAATCAGGACGTTTTATCGTTGCTGCTTGTGGCAGACAATCACCCGCAACGTGTGAAAAATTCACGCCGGCTTGTTCTAATACATCGCCATTTTGTAAAACGCGTGTGCGACCACCGCCGATATTTTTATTTTCCCAAACATCTTCGATAAAATGTGCGGATGTTTCTTGATTTTCTAATGCGGTGCAAAGACGATTTTGTAAATCGAGCAGGAAATTTTTTACAAGTGAAATGTTTTTCATAGATTTTATTTCAAACCCAATTCAGCAAGCCGCTCCATGCGATAACTTTTTGCGGTGTAGCGATCTGATAAAACAACATCTTCGCGTGGATGCAGAAATAAGGGCATTGATAAACGCGATTGTTTGGCAGCTTCGCCAACGGGATTTAATACACGGTGTGATGTGGATGGGTAATAAAATCCACTGCATTCTTGCAGCATATCTGCGATATTCACAATAATCCATTCGGGGTTAATAGGAACATCTAACCAATTACCTTGCGCATCTTTTACTTGCAAACCAGATGCCGTTGCTGCAGGTAATAATGTAATTAAATTAATATCTTCGTGTGCGGCAGCGCGAATGGAGCCTTCGGGTTCATTGCCTGTTAATGGTGGATAGTGAATGAGTCGCAACATCGTGTGATGACTGTTTTTAATCATGTCTGATAAGGGTATGGAAAATTTTGCTTTGACGTCCGCAGGAGAATTATCTTCAATCCATGATAATAATGTACTTGCCATGTCCGTTAATGATTCAAAAAGCTGTTGACTCACCTCACGACAGGATTCAGGGCATCGACCATGTAAATAATAGTGATACATTTCTTTGATGTCTTTGATATCATATCCTTTGGCTGTTTCGGATAATGCGGTGGAAATAAAACCGTCGTGTGTTTTTCTGTCAAAGGTGAAATTATATTTTTCGGATGATTTAAAAAATTCATACCATACTTTGTAGGTTTGGTTAATTAATGCATGCGGGATAGTGTGATTTGAAATGACGGCGAAACCAATTTCTCGTAAGCCCGCAGTGAATTCTGCGGGTGCGTTTTTTGATGTGAAATCTATGACTCTGATTTTCATGAGTTACCTTTAATGTTTTAGTAAGAACACCAGCAGTGCAATAAATCCAATTAATAATAACGTGAGAATGCCGATGGTAAAAAAACTTTTACCCATGCTTTCTTTGTTAAACATAGTGGGATTATTGCGGATGGTACGTATACCAAACCAAATGATTAATGCGGCGCCGATGATATATAAAATTGTTTGCCAGGTTGGCATGCTAACCTCTCTTTAAGTGTGAGTGTGCGTTGCAAATGATGCAAACTGTCAACACGTACCAGTGACATAGTTTAGAAGCGCTTGCGTTAGCAAGTGCGAATGTAAGAAAAACAGAAGCAATACTTACATCGCACTCGCTCACGCGAACGCTTCTAACCTTTATCACTAGCGCAAAAAATAACTATACTTCCGAGCTCATCAATCACAACACCTCTCCCACCACTAAAATCTTCATCGCATTCGATCCGCCACTACGTCCCATATAATCGCCTTTGGTTAAAATCACACGATCATTTTTTACGAGCAATTTTTTTTCTTCTAGTATAGCAATGGATGCGCTGTTCACTTCATCGCGTGTGCATTGCGTCACATCAAAATAAATAGGGTAAACACCGCGAAATAACGTCATTTTTCCCAGTGTGCGATTAAAACGACTCAATCCGTAAATAGGCAATCCTGTGCGAATACGCGACATCCACAATGGCGTTGCACCGCTTTCTGTTAATGCAACGACTGCATGCACATCAAAATGATTTGCTGTGTACATGGTTGCCATCGCAATGGCTTCATCGATGCGTGTAAATTTACATTCGATGCGATGCTTGGATTGTTGTGTTTGTGGCTGTTTTTCAACGACACGACACACACGATCCATCGCTTGTATGGTTTCAACAGGAAACTCACCCGCCGCTGTTTCTGCAGAACACATCACCACATCCGCATTGTCTAAAACAGCATTGGCGACATCAGAAACTTCTGCACGTGTCGGCACAGAGTTGTGAATCATCGATTCCATCATTTGTGTCGCAACAATAACGGGTTTGTCTAATGCCCGTGAGCGTTGAATAATATGCTTTTGCACCATCGGCACTTCAGCATCACCGATTTCAACCGCTAAATCACCACGCGCAACCATCACACCATCACTGGCCATGATAATTTCATCGATCGCTGCAACCGCTTCCACACGTTCTATTTTTGCAATCACACCGCAAGTGCCTTCCGCTTTTACAATTAAATCGCGGGTTTCATGTATATCGTGCGCATTACGCGGAAAAGAAATAGCGATATAATCGACATCCATTTTGACAGCGAATAATAAATCGTCACGGTCTTTTTCTGTTAATGCTTTCGCCGTTAATCCACCGCCTTTTTTATTAATACCTTTATGATTTGATAATTCGCCCCCTTGCATCACTCGACAAATAACGCGGGCACCATCAATTTTTTCAACGAATAATGTAATTAATCCGTCGTTTAATAATAAAATATCGTTTGACGTTAAATCATTCGGTAATTCTTTATAATCAATGCCAACGGTCGATTGCGTGCCTGCACTTGAATCTAAATCGCTGTCTAAAATAAATTGATCGCCAGTATGTAAATTGATTTTTCCATCAATAAATTTTGCGATGCGAATTTTGGGACCTTGCAAATCCCCTAGAATTCCGACAATACACTGTAATTTTTTTGCGGTTTCGCGCACTAATTCAATGCGTTTTTGATGTTGCGCGTGCGTACCATGTGAAAAATTAAGGCGCACGCAATTCACGCCCGCTGCGATCAGACGCTCCATAACAGCAGGATCATCGGTTGCGGGCCCGAGGGTGGCTAAAATTTTTGTACGTCGTTCGTGGTGATTATCGTGCATATAACGCATCAACTCCCGGTAATTGCTTACCTTCCATAAATTCTAAAAACGCACCGCCGCCAGTCGATAAATAAGAAATCTTATCTTCAATATGAAACTGCATAATTGCTGACAATGTATCACCGCCCCCTGCAATTGAAAATGCATCTGAATGTGCAATGGCATCTGCCAATGCTTTTGTGCCTGCAGAAAACGCAGGAAATTCAAACACACCGACAGGGCCATTCCATACAATTGTTTTTGCGTGTTTCATTATAGCAGCATAACTGGCTGCAGTTTTTGGACCGACATCTAAAATCATATCATCGGCTTGTATGTCATCAACCGATTTAATCGTGGCTTTTTCAGTTGCAGAAAAAGATTTTGCAACTGCAACATCTATTGGCAATGGAATAGAAACATTTTTTAATGCTGCTTTTTCTAACAATTTTTTCGCAGCATTAATCCATTCCTTTTCAACCAAAGAATTTCCGATGGCAATATTTTTTGCGCTCAAAAAAGTATTGGCGATTCCGCCACCCACAATTAATGTGTCGACTTTATCGAGTAATGCCTCTAATACAGACATTTTTGTTGAAATTTTTGATCCGCCGACGATAGCTATTACTGGTTTTTCAGGGTTTTTAAATGCTTTTGATAAAGCGGTTAATTCTGCATCTAATAAAAATCCGGCGCAGGCAATCTTCGCAAATTTTGCAACGCCGCTTGTTGAGCTTTCTGCACGATGCGCTGTTGCGAAGGCGTCCATGACAAAAACATCGCATAATTGCGCCATTTTTTGTGATAATGCGTCATCACATTTTTTTTCACCGGGTAAAAAACGGGTGTTTTCACATAATACGATTTCACCAGGTTGGATATCGAATCCGTTAATCCAATCAGATATAAAACGAACGGGGTGTAACAACAATTCCGATAATTTTTCTGCGATCGGCGCAAGAGAAAATTGTGGATCAACAATACCTTCGGATGGTCTGCCTAAATGAGACATCAAAATAATAGCAGCGCCTTTTTCTAAGGCGTATTGTATTGTGGGTAATGCGGCGCGGATGCGGGTGTCGTCGGAAATTTTGCCGTTTTTTATGGGCACGTTGAGATCTTCGCGGATTAATACGCGTTTGTTTTTGAGATCAAGTTTGGATAATTTTAAATAGTTCATCGATACTCTCTAATTTTGAGACGCGATGAATCGCGTCTCTACACCGACATCATGACGCCCGCTGTATCCAACATCCGATTCGAAAACGCCCATTCATTATCGTACCAAGCAACCACTTTCGCCAAATTGCCTATCACGCGTGTTTCTAATGAATCAACGATGGATGATACGGGGCAATGATTATAATCAATGGAAACCAGCGGTAAATGACTATAACCTAGAATACCTTTTAATTTTTCTTCTGATGCTTCTAATAACACGTCATTAATGGTTTTCGCAGTCATCGGTTTTTCTGCTGTAAATGTTAAATCAACCAATGACACATTAATCGTCGGCACACGCACCGCATAACCATCGAGTTTTCCGGCTAATTCTGGCAATACCAAACCCACTGCTGCAGCCGCACCTGTTTTTGTAGGTATCATTGATTGTGTTGCGGAACGCGCACGACGCAAATCAACATGCTTCGAATCTATTAATTTTTGATCGAGCGTGTATGAATGCACGGTTGTCATTAATCCTGATTGAATGCCAAATGCATCATGCAATGGCTTTATTAAGGGCGCTAAACAGTTGGTCGTGCAAGAAGCGTTCGAGACAATATCATGCGTTGATTTTAATGTGTGATGGTTCACGCCATACACAATCGTCGGCAAATCTTTTCCGGCAGGCGCTGATATTAATACTTTTTTAATACCTGCTTGTAAATGCGCCATAGATAATTCACGACTTGCAAAATGTCCTGTGCATTCCAACACAATATCGATACCCAAATCACGCCATGGAATTAATGCGGGATTTCTTTGAGAAAAAAAATGGATGCGATCATTGTCGATCATTAATTGATTTTCTGCGGTTGAAACTGTGTGATGAAATCGACCATGCACAGAATCATATTGCAATAAATGCGCGTTAATCGCGAGATCGGCTGTATCATTTATCGCGACCAATTCCATGCGATCACGATAATGAGATTCATATAACGCACGCGCAACGCAGCGACCGATGCGGCCGAAGCCGTTGATGGCGATTTTGATTGTCATGGAGAATTCCTCGTTTCTTACAATGCCAGGCTAAGCTTTTTTAACTTCCCGAGAAAAGCTAAAAAAGTTTAGCCTGGCATCATTGTTTTAATTTGTTTTTTAATATTTTCAATCGTGAATCCAAATGCGGGCCAAATATCTTTTTCAGGTGCAGACGCGCCAAATGTATTAATACCGATAATGGCACCATCGCTGCCGACAAATTGATACCAGTAGTCGGGCACGCCTGCTTCTATTGCTAGTCGCGCTGTTATTTTTGATGGCAATACACCTTCGCGATAGGTTGCAGATTGTGCTTTAAATCGTTCGCAGCAGGGCATTGAGACAACACGTACAAAAATATTTTCCGTCATTAATTCTTTTGCGGCAGAAACTGCTAAATGCACTTCGGATCCGGTTGCGATGATGATTGCGATGCACTCATTATTAGGCTCAAATAAAATATATCCGCCGCGCGCTACATCTTTTAATTTTTCTGCTGTGTGTTTTTGCGGTGGGATATTTTGGCGTGTTAATAATAATGCGCTAGGACCTTCATGCACTAATGATTGCTGCCATGCGATTGCCGTTTCTACAAAATCACACGGACGCCATACCTCGACATGCGGTATCATGCGCAACGAACTCGCATGCTCAATCGGTTGATGTGTTGGGCCATCTTCACCCAAACCCACAGAATCATGCGTGAAAACATAAATCACTTTTTGCTGCATAATCGAAGACATGCGAATAGCGTTACGCGCATAATCTGAAAATACTAAAAACGTGCCGCCAAAAGGAATAATGCCTTTATGCAATGACATGCCGTTCATGATCGCGCTCATACCAAATTCACGCACGCCATAATGCAAATAATTACCACTGGGATTATTTTTTGAAAATACGTGAGCATCTTTTCCTTTCACATTATTGGATTCTGCTAAATCAGCAGAACCACCCATTAATTCTGGTAAAAAGTGTGAGTATGCTTCAATGCATGCTTGCGATGTTTTGCGTGTGGCAATGGATTTTTCGTCTTGCATGCCCCTATCAATCAAGCTATAAATAAATTCATTGGTTTTTATTTCAAAATCAGCGGGAATTAATCCCATCATGCGACGTAAAAATTCGGATGCAAGCTCAGGAAATGCGTGCTGGTATTTTACAAATTCACCACTCCATTGTGATTCAGCTTGGTTACCTTTCTCTTTTGCATCCCACGCTGCATAAATATCAGTAGGAATTTCAAAAGGGGCGTGATGCCAACCCAATGCTTTTTTAGCGGCCAAAGATTCTGTTTCACCCAGCGGTGCACCATGTGTTTTTTCACTGCCTGCTAAATTCGGCGCGCCATAACCAATTTGTGTTTTACAACAAATAATGGTTGGACGTGTTAAATCGGCACGCGCTTCTAAAATGGCTTGTTTTATGGCATTAGCATCATGCCCATCGACATCAGGAATGACTTGCCAATGATACGAACGAAAACGTTCCGGTGTATTATCTGTAAACCAACCCCTCACATCGCCATCAATAGAAATACCATTATCATCGTAAAATACGATTAATTTTCCCAATCCCAATGTGCCAGCCAATGAGCACGCTTCGTGTGAAACACCTTCCATCAAACACCCGTCACCTGCAAATACATAGGTGTAATGGTCAACCAGTTCATGATTTTCGCGATTAAATGTTACTGCTAAATGTTTTTCCGCAATCGCCATGCCCACTGCCATTGCCAAACCTTGGCCGAGCGGACCTGCGGTTGATTCCACGCCAGGTGTCATACCATATTCAGGATGTCCCGGCGTTTTTGAATGTAATTGACGAAAGTGTTTTAAATCATCGATCGATAAATCGTAGCCTGTTAAATGCAATACTGCATATTGCAACATACAACCATGACCATTCGACAATACAAATCGATCGCGGTTAAACCAGTGTGGATTGCTTGGATTATGTTTTAAGAAATCACACCACAATACTTGCGCGATATCAGCCATTCCCATCGGCATGCCGGGATGCCCTGAACGTGCCGCTTCGACAGCGTCTATTGCCAAAGCGCGAATGGCATTGGCTAATGTTTTACGGGGAAGCATCAATGTGAACCTCGTGTGATCTTGAGGAACGTGCACGTTCCAGAGGCGGCTATGATACTTTGATGCGCGCTCTATGTAAAACCTTTCAAAAACTTATCAAACTGCTATGATGTGTTTTTTCTTAAATTACAGGGAAATTGAGCATGTGTGGAATTGTTGGCGCTATCGCCGAACGCCCTATTGAAGCGATTTTAATCGAGGGACTGGAACGCTTAGAGTACCGTGGATATGACTCCGCAGGTGTTGCGATTTTAGATCCAATAACACACGACATTCAGCGCAAACGCGTACATGGAAAGGTAGCTGTACTGAAAAAAGCTCTGCAGGATTCTCCAATAACGGGTCATTGCGGTATTGCACACACACGATGGGCAACACATGGAAAGCCCAATGAAGCCAATGCACACCCGCACATCTCACATGATGAAATTGCCATTGTACATAATGGCATTATTGAAAATCACCACGTGCTCCGCGAAAAACTCATTAATAAAAATTATGTTTTCACTTCTGAAACAGACAGCGAAGTCTTTGCGCATTTATTACATTTTCATTTCGCACAACAAAATAACATGATACTTGCTTTGCAAAAAACGACTGCGGAATTAAAAGGTGCGTTTGCCATTTGTATTTTAGCGAAAAAAATACCCGGTAAATTATACGCCATTCGATCAGGCAGTCCGCTGGTAATTGGATTGGGTGTGAATGAAATGTTTGTTGCCTCCGATCCTTTTGCATTATCACCGGTCACTCAAAAATTTATTTATTTAGAAGAAGGCGATATTGCGGAAATTTCATGCGATCAAGTGACTATTATCAATGCAAAGGGTGAAACCGTTACGCGCGACACACATGAATGCGCTTCTGACATGCATGCTGTCGATAAAGGCAATTTTCGTCATTTTATGTTAAAAGAAATCTATGATCAACCGGAAGCCATTGCAGAAACGCTGTATCATAATTTAACGCAAGAAAATACATTATCGAATATCTTTGGAAATGCTACAAATGCTGTATTATCTGGCATAAAACGTATACAGATTGTCGCATGTGGCACCAGCTATCACGCAGGATTGGTGGCGCGTTACTGGATCGAATCCATTGCAAAAATTCCAACGCAAGTGGATATCGCCAGTGAGTTCCGTTATCGCGATAGTATTATTGAACCAAACACATTGTTAGTGGCTATTTCACAATCTGGCGAAACAGCAGACACCTTGGCTGCTATTCGTCATGCCAAAAAAATGGGTTGCAAAACAGTACTTGCGATTTGCACAATGGCTGAAAGCAGTTTATCGCGCGAGGCGGATTTATTGCTGTTAACGCGATGCGGAAAAGAAGTGGGTGTTGCAGCAACAAAAACATTCACCACACAATTAACGGCGCTGGCATTACTCACCTTAGCGTTGGCTGAGCAATCCGGCGTTTCTCAATCTATTATTAACGCGCATATTCGCACATTACAAACGCTGCCCGCTTTAATAAAAGAATTACTGCAACTCGATTCTCACATTCAAAACATTTCAAAACAATTTAAGCACAAGCAACATGCGTTATTTATTGCGCGCGGCGAACAATATCCCATTGCGCTCGAAGGTGCTTTAAAATTAAAAGAAATTTCCTATGTGCATGCGGAAGCTTATCCTGCGGGCGAGTTAAAACATGGTCCTATCGCATTAATTGACTTTGATATGCCAATCATTGTGCTCGCACCACGTGATCGATTATTTGAAAAATTGAGCTCGAATATTGAAGAAGTACAAGCGCGCGGTGGTCAAGTATTTGTGTTTTCAAATGAGCCGAAAGAATCATTTGATGGAAAAATAACGCATACGCAAATGCCCGATGCACCTGATTTTATCGCTCCGATTATTTATACGATTCCAATGCAATTATTGGCATATCATATTGCTATTCTCAAAGGCACCGATGTGGATCAGCCGAGGAATTTGGCGAAGTCGGTGACAGTAGAGTAATCACTTAAACACATACGTCAAACTAACGCCGCCATATTTTCGCGCATAGTCAGTTGCCTGTATCGTTGCATCACCCGCTGCATTGGAATAACCAAAATAACTATCAAACGCTAAATTTTTTGCAAAAGGTGTTTGCAAACCAATCGTGTAAGTCTCAGTGGGTGTGTATGGACCATCATCGATTGATTGCTTACCAAATCCCGCTGCCAAATAATAGTGTGCTTTCGTCTTTAAAAATTTTCTTTTCAGGCGAAAGGTATAACGTTCTTCAAAATAGGAATCGGGGGAAAAATAATTCGGGCTCTGCCTCGAGTCAGTATATTGTCGCACAAGTCCTTCGACATACAATCCAACATCAGGAAGTACTAAGTACGTTAAATTTGCATAAACAGCGTGCTTTGTATTGTCATCGCTAAACACAGTATCATTGAAACTGGCATTGAAAATGACATTATGAAATGGGTTTATTGTGATTCCAGCTTCGGTACTATACTGAGTAACATCATTCAATAGAGCGAGTGTTGATTCGATAACATCTTTGCTATTACTGAATGATAATGACACCAAATCATCTGGTGTAAAAATTAATTTTGTTTTCCATAAAAAAGGATTCCAATTTCCATATTGTCCTTCTGCAAGATTGACCATGTAAGATAAATAATCATTCAACAATCCATCGCTTTGTGCAGCGAAAACAATCGCGCGAACAGTGGGCATATATACGGTTGAATAACGATTGGCATTAAGGAAAAAAGAAAGGTTAACAGCGGGATTAATTCGACGCGAATATTGCACTTGATGTCGCTCAAAATTAAAGCCTTCGTTATCCGATTCAAAATAATTGTTATAACCGATTGCATTTGCATCAGTCACGCTCTCAACTTCTGTATTGAGATCAACGAGCTGATTGTATAAATAACTTTTTGAAGTAACGCTCGATATTAAACGTGCATTTTGTCTTAATAAATCTCTTGCTTTATATTCCCATCCCGACCAAGCCGCCGCTTGAGCCACATGAATCACTGTCTTTGCCTCTGTATATTTAAAATTAGGTGGCACAGCAAAATACGCTTTCATGGGTCTATCGGATAAACTCAAACTGTTCACGTAACCATCCAACGCTGCTTCATAATCCTTAGAATCAAGCTTGGTTTTCAAAATTGTTTTATAAATAGCGAGGGACTTGTCATATTGACCGTCGGCTAAATAAACGTTTGCGATTTGAAATAACACACCGCGTTGGTCTGCTTGATTTTGCGTCATCATCAGTGCTTTTTCATAAGCCTGAAGCGATAGTTTATAATTATCTTGATCAAAATATTTCTGACCCAAATGCATTTGATCATCTAGCATTTTCTGATAACGTAATTTAGCTTGTGATTCAGCTTGTTTTATTTTCTCTCCTTTTTTAATTTTAGCCATAGTGTTATTTAATTTTATCAATTCGCCGTGCAACTGTGACGATGGATCAATAGCTGCAATTAATGCATGATTCTCTTTTAATAAATTTTCTGCTTTCGCTATTTTGTCATCGCTTAAATACGCTTGCGCAACAGCAACCACTAAGCTGGCATTTTGATACTGATAATGAGCTGGAATAAGTTGATAAGCTTTTTTAGGCTTATCTTGATAATCAATAGAACGCACTAAACCATCTAATGCGGCTTGCTGATCATTCAGAGTAAACACCTCAGCATTTAATTCACGGTATGTTTTTTCTGCTTGCACATATTGTCCGAGCCACAATTGAATTTTACCTATGCCAAACATGGCAACGCGTTTTTCTTCTTGGTCAGTAGAAATAACCAACGATTTTTGATAAAAATCGAGCGCTTGTTTCGGGTGATTATTTTCAGCCGCTTTTTGAGCATCGCTAATTAAACTGGGGAAATCCATTATTATTGTATTTGGTGTTGTCACCGTATCGGTTTGCGCAATCGCAACACCGCAACATATTGTCATCAAAAAAATTATGCGGCGTTTTATTTTCTTCACGTTTATCGCCCCCATCTTTTTCTTAACAGAAATAATTCTGATATGTAGCCA
>JABDDR010000014.1 GCA_013287505.1 Gammaproteobacteria bacterium | reverse complement strand
CTCAAATAAATAAAGAATGGCATACGAACCAATGCGTAGATTCTGGGTTGATCCAAGCGGTGTAGAAACAGAAATTCTACAGCAATGTGAAGCGGTGCAATGTGCAGCCCGTGCAGAAATCGCTGCATTACAAAATTGCGGTAATGTACTGAACGTACGACATCAAATTGAAAAAAAATATGATGGTGCATTAAAAGATTTTCTTCAGGTGCGTTTTGGTCCCCATGCTGACGGGCATCGTTTGATTTGCGTTTTTCAGTCAAAAAGAGATGCTGCGGGAAATTTATTTCAAGCCCTTTTTATAGTAGGTCTGATTGCCTTTCATCGTTACAGTCATCGGTTGGTTCAAGACAAAGATTATAAACAAGGCGTTCTTGATGGGGTTGCAGGAACCTTTCAAGCAGCAATCAACAATCCTGCCACCATTCCCCATTCATCTGAAATGCTGCCGATCTTATTGCACGGCGGTCGCTTATTGTCATTAAATCAAGGGCAATGTGGGGCTGTTTTTCCAGCGCCTCGCAGCACCGCAGCGGTTACAAATAATGTGAATATTCGCTTCCTGGTAGGCCCTGCCGGTGCCGGCAAAACGGTGACTGGTATATCCGTTGCATTAGAGTGGATGCGTCATCATCCCGGGGAACTTATTACGATTATTGTACCACCCCAACTCAAAGAAATAGTGGCTAACGAGATAGAAGAAAATGCACGTATTCAGGGCATACGCAATACGACCCGAGTGCTGACAATCGATACATTGATCGATGAGATGTCAAACAAAGTGAAAGCAAGCGCCGGTCTTACAGATGATGATTTACAAAAAGAAACGCTGAGTCGAGATGATTTTTATACTTATTTTCAAGCAGAATTAGAGAAAATCAATCGACCCGAAAAAATTCCTCAGCATAAAAAAAGACAACCTGCCGCTGCATCAACCGATTCATCTCTTAGAAATGTTGATTTGGATTTTGTCTGGTCTGAATATTATTTTAGATTTTTGCCTGTTTTTTTAGAAAAAGCGCGTGATGATTCTGCGCACGAAGCGAGAGTGGAGGATTATCTCGAATTTTCAAATATTCCTTCTTATTTTTCGCCAACCCAACAAGAAAAATTATTTCCGTTATTTTTGAGGTTTGTAACGCATGAATTACCGAGAGCGTCATACTATGACCCTGTGATACGTGCATTTAAATTGCAGCAGGCGCTTTTAGATTGTAAACGAGACCTATCTTGGGAATTAATCAATTGTATGGGACGAATTATTGTTGATGAAGCGCTTGCGTTGCATCCGATACTCATTAATTTCTTAATCGCATCCATGACACGTGATGGCGTTTTTTTTGGATCAGGTGATTTCAATCAAAATACAGATTATCGGCCGGGCGGATCTGAGCATGTTTTACGACAATTGCTGTCGCTCACTGATGAACATCATAGAGCAATACCACTAGATTCCTTGATGGAACGCATCGAAGGGAATTATCGCAATTCAATCTATGTCGCATTATTTGCAAATTGGTTGTTGAGCATGCAAGTGAAAGGTCCTCGCGCACCAATGCCGGAATACGAAATAGATGCCTCCAAAGTGTTAGGCAACGTATGTCATCAAATAATAAAATTTGAATCACCCACCCAAGAGATTTTTGAACGTATTCGTAGCAATCCAAATACGGTGGTGATTGTTCCAGATTGTATTTTAGTAAAAAAACAAGAAATGCTGACTCGATATTTTGGCGTAAACGTATTTTCTGTTTCACAAGCACGCGGCAGAGAATGGGATTCTGCTATTGCTTATGGTTTTAGCGAAGTTTACGAATCATTATTTTTGGAAGAAGCAAATGATCACTCGCCGTCATTTCAACAATTAAAAGCAGTATTATTTTTGCTGAGTACACGTCCGCGTGTCGATCTTACTTTTTTTGATACGCGTCGACCGAAGGGGTTTTTGGCGCATATGCTATCTGAGATGGCGAAATTGCAGGGACGTGATATGCCCACTGAAGTTGCAGTTCCGATATCTGAATCTACTTATCAGGATTGGTTCGAGGTCGCAAAACAATATCTGAATGATTATAATAACGATCCTAAATCAAATAGACATTTACTTGAAAAAGTAAAAAATATTTTTCTTGAAAACAATACACCATTTGAGAGTTTGTTACGTTATTTGATTTTTGTCGAAGGACTTGATATTGATCAATCGATTACACCCAGCAAACAGAAACAATGGGCGAGTATACTGACCCAATTTTGTCATATTGCTACTTTACTGCGAGAACAATACACTGAAGTGAATAAAACAGAATGGAATGAATATATCACTAGAATATTCACATTAGATCTGTCATTCAAAAGCAAAAAATCGAGAAAAACTGTTACTGTCGCATCAGAAGAAGAACGAGCAGCCATTTTGGAACAATTGGCGGCAGAATTAAAAGCAGGTGTTTTAGTCGCTGAGTTTCAAAATAAAATTGAGGAAGCTTTACTACCTGAGAATGGCTTGAATCTCTATAGAATAGCGCAATTGCAAGAAAATATTGAGGCAGTCCTAAATTCCAAAACGACTGAAAGTCAGAAAAGTGATGCGCGAATGCAATGCCGCAATCAAGTTCGTCGTCAACTCGCTTATTTTTTTGAGCATGTTATTGATCCAGATAGAGTTCAGTTTCAAGCGTTGGGCCGATTTCTTGATTTAAAAATTCGTTCTATGCAGGTGATATATTCTACGCCACCCTTTGACGATGAAATATTCCGTGATTTTAAGTTTGATCTGGAATTTTGTTATTCTTGTGATGGTAATGCGCTACCAAAACTGTCTGTAAAATATTTACATCTTGTTGCTGAAATCGCTGAAAAATTTTATTTGAATTATGAAGATGATGATTTTGCAAGGTTGTTTGAGCAAGATATCAATCGTTTGATCGTTTTTTGCCAAATTCGAATAGTGGATTTTTTAGAGCACACCAATCTTGTAAAAAAATTTAGTGGTCTCTTACGTAGGACTTTAGAAAAACATGTTTCAGGAATCAGCGAAATAACACCGATACGTGAGGAGCATCTCACTTTTTTTACTACCACTTCTTTTCAGGTTGATAATGAACCAGAATATTATGAAAGATGTATTCAGCTTTTGTTGACAGGTCCGACTTGCACGGAAAAAAACAGCGCTATGGCTTATTGTTATTTGCGATTAGCGGCAATTTGTTTAAAAAAAATGAATTTTCTTTATGCGCTTTCTTTTGTGTATGAAGGACTTGCTTTGGATCCTTCGCATTTTTATTTATCCATTGTGTCTGCTGATCTACAGCCACTGCTCAGTATTACCGATGAAGCACTTGTTAGAACGTCAATGACAATGTACGACAGATTAAAAAGTAATGCTGATGGAAAATTGTTTTATGATTCAATGAAGGAAGTTGATCGTAGTATAACAAGTCTGCACAAAAGACTAGAGATGTTGAATCGTTTTAAAACGCAAGAGAAAGTATTTAAAGAATCCTACATCGAATTGTTTACATTGCTCGGTGAGGTTGGCGAATTGAATGCATTTCGATTGAATGAGGCAGAGTTTGAGAAAATAGAAATGTTGTCTGAAAGGATGAAGGAATCTGTTGATTTACTGTTTAATCTGCAATGCAATAACCCAACACTTTATCTGCTGAGATTTATATCGATTGTAGCACCTGTTTATTGTTCAAAGACGGCAAGATTTGACTCTAATACATATAAAGAATGTAGCAGCCTCTTAGAAAGTTTAGATGAAGATGTACTTCCAATGAACTCCAATTTTAACTTTATTTTTTCAGAAATAGCGTGGTCATGGTCAACTGCACAAGTCAATTGTATTGCTCATTTTATATTAGCAGATTTGTGTTTGCGCGATTTACAAATAGCGCATATTTCTTTGGATGGCACAGTAGAATGTAAAAAAACTGAAAAACTGCACCAGATGATAATGCTTGGTGCTGATAATTCCAGCGCAGATTATCGTAATATTTTAATCTTTTGTAAAAAATATCAGATGCTTGCTTGTAATCACATGGCGCATATTTATGCATCGCTGGGAAAGTATACTCAGGAATGCTTAGAGGCCGTTGAAAAAGGAATGAATGCTTTAAAAACATTGAGTAAGTGGGCAGCGATGGGGATTGTTGCCGCAAAAATGCAAGCCGCCGGGAATCGAAACGGTTATGACATCCCTTTGGCACAGATAGGTTTGACAACACTTTTATGTTTGATGGAAAAAAATAATGATCGATATGCAATCTTTCATTTCATCAACAACTTTTGTGCAACTATCCCAGATTTTTTTATTGCATCTGATAATGGTAGCGGCGCTAATGGAGCTTTATCACAGTATTGGCATTATCGTGAAGGGGTCATCGATAAAAGATCACTACTGGAAAATTTAAATTTATTTATTGCGGCTCTAACAATGCATGTCACTGTCAGTGATTGTGCGAATCCTGCCATTATTCGTCAATTTATAGCGTGTTTAGAAAGACTGTGCAGCGAAAAAGCACCGAGTCAAGGGCCGCGTTTTGCTGATATCTCTGAGTCCTTGACTCTGAGCGCACTGCTAGCTGAAAGAAGAAGGGGGCTTTTGCCAGCACCGGCGACTGCGCCTAAAAAGCCACACGGTGCGCAGCCGGCAGGTGGTGCGCCTAGTTCACACTGATAGCAATCGTATGCGCCTTTGTAACATTTCGCATATTCTGTACCATTTTTTTGCATTTTGACGCGAGGATTAAGGTGTGATAAGTTCCTGCGGGTATATTTATTGTATTAACCAACTGATAATATACTCAATACAATAAATCAAACGCGCAAAGGATAACATAATGGACATTGTATTTGTAATAGGCACCATTGTTTTTTTTGCCTCGTGTATCGGTATTATTCGCTTTTTTGACTCGCTGCGAGGTGAGTAATGCATATTCTCTATCTTATTTGTGGATTAATAACAGCCGGACTATTTGTTTATTTATTGGTTGTATTATTTAAACCCGAGTGGTTTTAACTGAGGTTTTGCATGACATGGAATGATATTTTTCAAATCGCAATCTATTTAATTGTTTTGGTCGTGCTTGTAAAGCCACTGGGTGGATACATGGCGCGTGTGTATGAAAATAAATCCTGTGGATTTGATAAAATCATTTCGCCATTGGAACGTTTAACGTATCGCATGTGTCGCATTAATCCATCGGTCGAGATGAACTGGAAAGAATATCTCATCAGCATGCTTTTATTTAATTTGCTGGGTTTTTTATTTGTTTATTTGATTCAACGTTTACAATTTTATTTACCGCTCAATCCACAGCATTTAGCCAATGTTGGTCCAACATTGAGTTTTAATACAGCGGTTAGTTTTATTACCAATACGGATTGGCAAGCTTATAGCGGTGAAACAACGATGAGTTATTTTACCCAAATGGTTGCACTTACTGTGCAGAATTTCGTGTCGGCCGCAACAGGCATGTCATTGTTAGTTGCATTAATTAGAGGAATAGCGCGACGTGAAAAAAAGTCACTGGGTAATTTTTGGCACGACATGGTGCGCAGCGTATATTATATTTTAATACCGCTTTCTGTTATTTTAGCGCTTTTTTTAGCATCACAAGGCGTTATTCAAAATTTTAAACCGTATCAAAAAGTGCATTTATTATCGCCCGTTACTTATCAAGAAAGTGGAAGTGCGAGTGTTGCAAGTACGGAAAAAACCGTCACAGAACAAACGATTCCTATGGGACCTGTTGCATCGCAAGAAGCGATTAAACAATTGGGCACCAATGGTGGCGGATTTTTTAATACCAATTCCGCACATCCTTTTGAAAATCCAACACCACTCACTGATTTTTTTGAAATGCTGGCCATTTTATTAATTCCTGCCGCATTGTGTTACACCTTTGGTGTGATGGTGAATGATAAGCGGCAAGGCTGGGCGATTTTTGCAGCGATGATGATTGTGTTTGTGCCGTTAGCAGGCATCACCGCTTATTCAGAACAACACAGTAATCCTAACATTGCGCAATTGGCGCACCATGGAAATATGGAAGGAAAAGAAGTGCGATTTGGTGTTGTGAATTCTGCGTTATGGGCTACAGCAACAACAGCTGCATCCAATGGCTCTGTGAATTCTATGCATGATTCTTACACGCCGCTCAGTGGTTTAATATTATTATTTTTAATGCATTTGGGTGAAGTCATCTTTGGCGGTGTAGGCTGCGGTTTATATGGCATGCTGATGTTGGTCATTGTGACTGTATTTGTCGCGGGATTAATGATTGGACGAACGCCTGAATATTTAGGGAAAAAGATTGAACCTTTTGAAATGAAAATGGCTTCCGTCGCGGTTTTGGTGATGCCATTAGCTGTATTATTTTTTACAGCGGTCGCAGTTGTTACTAAACTTGCCGTCGCTTCCATTGCTAATCCAGGTCCGCATGGATTCACAGAAATTTTATATGCATTTACGTCGATGGGAAATAACAATGGCAGCGCATTTGCAGGATTAAATGCAGATACCCATTTTTATAACATTTGTGGTGGCATTATTATGTTGCTCAGTCGCTTTTGGATTGCTATTCCTACGTTGGCGATCGCTGGTTCTTTAGTGCAAAAAAGAACTGTTCCCGTCGGTAGCGGCACATTGGCAACACACACGCCACTTTTTATCGTGATGCTGATCGGCGTTGCTGTTATTTTAGGCGCCTTATCTTTTTTGCCAGCATTAGCTTTAGGGCCAATCGCGGAACATCTCTTAATGTGGGGTAATTATGTTCACTAAACAAAAAGGAATTTTAGCGGTCGCCATTCGTGATTCTTTTGTGAAATTAAATCCTAGGCATCAAGTGCGTAATCCTGTGATGTTTGCAGTTTATATAGGTTCCCTATTAACGACATTTCTTTATTTTCAAGCATTGTTTGGGCACGGTGAAGCATCAGAAGGTTTTATTGGCGCTATTGCATTATGGTTGTGGTTTACACTACTGTTTGCAAATTTTGCAGAAGCGATGGCAGAAGGTCGTGGCAAAGCACAAGCAAGCAGTTTGCGTAATTCGCGTCGTGATATCGAGGCAAAATTATTGGCAAAGCCGAGTCGGGATGCCAAAGTGACCATGATAAAATCAGTTAACTTACGCAAAAACAATATTGTTTTGGTGGAAGCGGGTGATTTTATTCCCAGTGATGGTGAAGTGATTGAAGGTATCGCGAGTGTGAATGAAAGCGCAATCACAGGAGAAAGTGCGCCGGTAATTCGTGAAAGCGGCGGTGATCGCAGCGCAGTGACTGGCGGCACACAAGTGATTTCAGATTGGTTGATCGTGCGTATTACTGCAAATCCTGGCGAAACATTTATCGATCATATGATTTCGTTAGTGGAAGGTGCTAAACGTCAAAAAACACCGAATGAATTAGCGTTAACTATTTTACTAGCCGCATTAACTTTAGTATTTTTGGTGGTGTGTGCAACACTATTGCCTTTTTCTATTTACAGCGTGCACGCAGCAAATGCGGGACATATTGTTACTATTACTGTGCTAGTCGCATTATTTGTTTGTCTTGCGCCAACAACGATTGGCGCATTATTGTCTGCCATTGGCATCGCCGGCATGGATCGCATGATTCAAGCCAATGTGATTGCATTGTCGGGTCGTGCTGTGGAAGCAGCGGGCGACATCGATGTGCTTTTACTCGATAAAACAGGCACGATTACGCTCGGTAATAGACAAGCCACAGAATTTATTCCTGCAGAAAATGTTTCCGCGGAACGATTGGCGGATGCAGCACAATTGGCGTCGCTTGCGGATGAAACGCCTGAAGGTCGTAGTATCGTTATTTTAGCCAAAGAAAAATACGGTTTGCGTGGGCGTGAAATTTCAGAATTGGGCGCAACATTTATTCCATTCACCGCACAAACCAGAATGAGCGGCGTTAACATAAAAGATAAAAAAATTCTAAAAGGCGCCGCAGAATCCATTGAGCAATATGTCAAAGAATTAGGCGGACATTTTTCTGATTCCGTTAAAAAATGCGTTGACACTATTTCAAACCAAGGCAGCACTGCATTAGTGGTTGCTGAAAATGATCAAGTGTTAGGCGTTATTAATTTAAAAGACGTTGTCAAAGGTGGTATCAAAGAACGTTTTTCTCAACTCCGCGAAATGGGTATTCGTACCATCATGGTCACGGGTGATAATCCATTGACTGCCGCAGCCATTGCCGCTGAAGCGGGCGTCGATGATTTTTTAGCAAATGCACGACCCGAAGATAAATTAAGATTAATTCGCAAATTACAAGGCGAAGGTTATTTGGTGGCGATGACGGGCGATGGCACAAACGATGCGCCTGCGTTAGCGCAAGCGGATGTTGCTGTGGCAATGAATACAGGAACACAAGCCGCAAAAGAAGCGGGAAATTTAGTGGATTTGGATTCTAATCCCACGAAATTAATTGAAGTGGTTGAGATTGGAAAACAATTATTAATGACGCGTGGCTCATTGACCACATTCAGTATTGCCAACGATATTGCAAAATACTTTGCTATTTTACCTGCTGCTTTTGCGTCTACGTACCCCGCATTAAATAAATTAAATATTATGCATTTATCAACACCCGATAGCGCTATTTTATCAGCCGTTATTTTTAATGCGGTTATTATTATTTTCTTAATACCATTGGCGCTCAAAGGCGTTGCCTATCGTCGTGTGTCTGCTGAACGCACATTGCGAAGAAATGTTTTTATTTATGGGCTGGGTGGATTAATCGTGCCATTTATCGGTATAAAATTAATCGATATGATATTGGTGTTTTTTGGGCTAAATTAACCTAGTGATATAGTTTAGAGGCGCTCACGTGAGTGCGAAAGTAAGAAAAACAGCAGTAATACTTACATCGCGCTTGCTAACGCAAGTGCATCTAAACTATATCACTAGCACGTACTTGCTGATGGTTTGTGCCAGTGATAGAGCTTAGAAGCGCTCACGTGAGTGAGTGCGAAAGTAAGAAAAACAGCAGTAATACTTACATCGCGCTTGCTAACGCAAGTGCTCTAAACTATATCACTAGCACGTACTTGCTGATAGTTTATACTGATAACTGATAACGGAATCACAATCAATGACCGAACTTTTCAAACAATTCAAAACCGCATTCATATTATTTATCGTCTTAACAATAATAACCGGCATCATTTATCCTGCCGTGATAACTTTATTTTCCCAAACATTTTTTTCATGGAAAGCCAACGGCAGCATTATTAAACAAGACAATAAGCCCGTGGGTTCATTTTTAATTGGCCAATCATTTACTGATCCTCAATTTTTTTGGGGGCGACCTTCTGCAACATCACCTTACCCCTACAATGCGGATAATTCATCGGGTTCTAATTTAGCGCTTTCAAATCCAGCGTACGTGACGCTGATTGAACACCGTGTCGATAAATATAAAAAATATTCTGATCAAGCATATATCCCTGTTGATTTATTAACTGCCTCTGGCAGCGGATTAGATCCTGATATCAGTCCATCTGCTGCGATATATCAAATACCCCGCGTTGCAAAGGCGAGCGGGATACCAGAAAATACCGTTCGTCAGCTTGTTCTCTCATTTATTCAAAAAAGAACTTTTAATGTTCTTGGTGAACCCAGAGTCGATGTTTTGGCGCTTAATCTAGCACTGAATCGTTTGGAGAAAACCGATGGCAACGGAAAGCCGAAACCCTGAAAAATTTTTAAAACAAATTACCGAAGAAGAGCGTCGAGAAAAATCGGGTAAGTTAAAAATATATTTTGGTGCAGCACCAGGCGTTGGAAAAACCCATACTATGCTGCAAGACGCGATTATTAAGCGTCAACAAGGTGTTGATGTTGTTGTCGGTATCGTAGAATCTCATGGTCGCGCAGAAATCGAAGCGCTTTTAAAAAATCTGGATATTATCCCACGTCAAACCGTTCTTTATCGTGATAAGTCATTGTTAGAATTTGATTTAAACGCCGCTATTGCGCGTAAACCCGCACTGATTTTAATTGATGAAATGGCGCACACGAATGTGCCTGGATTGCGACATAACAAGCGCTGGCAAGATATTAAAGAAATTCTGGATTGCGGTATCGATGTTTACACCACGTTAAATGTGCAACATATAGAAAGTATCAACGACGATGTGGCGCAAATTATCGGCACCAAAGTGCGCGAAACTGTTTCGGATTCCATTATTGAATTAGCCGATACTATTGAATTGGTGGATCTAACCGCAGAAGATTTATTAAAACGATTAAATGAAGGAAAAGTCTATTTTCCCGATCAAGCAGAACTGGCTGTCGAGAATTTTTTTCGTAAAGATAAATTAACTGCGCTGCGTGAATTGGCATTGCGTATCACAGCAGAACGGGTGGGTGCGCAAGTGATGCGCTATCGTGAAACTGAAAATACAAAAGGTGTTTGGCCTTCACAAGAAAAAATATTGGTGTGTATTGGACCTACAGAAGAATCATTAAAATTAATTCGAACCGCAAAACGAATCGCCACTTTATTAAGAACCGATTGGATTGCGTTATATGTAGACGCACCTAAATTAAAATTAACCACGCAGGAACGCAAACAATCCATTCAGCATTTGCATATCGCAGAGCAACTGGGTGCACAAACGCGTGTTTTAACAGGAATTGATGTTGTTAAAGAAATTATTCATTTTGCACGCGAACAAAATGTGACTCAAATTGTCATTGGAAAAAGAATTCGGCCGCGCTGGAAGAATTTTTTTATTAAAAGTTTAGCTGATGAACTCGTGCGTCAAAGTGGTGAAATTGATATATATGTTGTGACCAGCGCTTTTTCGCCTTCACCCGTGACTGCAACGCCAACAACGGATCCAATCCCCTGGAAAATTTACGGTGTTGCATTTGGTGTTGTGTTGATGGCAACGTTAATTGATTTGCTTCTTTTTCCTTTTTTTGCCAGCAGTAATTTAATTATGATGTATTTGCTTGGCATTACATGTGTTGCTTTGTTTGGAAGAATAGGACCTTCTATTTTTGCATCTGTTTTAAGTGTGTTGACTTATGATTTGGTTTTTATTGTTCCGTATCGATTTCGACCGAATGATTTTCAATATATTTTTACATTGATCGTGATGCTTATTGTCGGACAGATCATCAGTAGTTTAACTATTTTAACGCGCCGACAAGCGACGTCATCGTATTTAACAGAACATCAAACGCATATGCTGCACAATTTGAGTCGTCAATTAGCCAGTACACGAGGTGTTGATAAAATACTAGAAATCAGCGTGAAATATATCAGCGAAATGTTTCATTGCGAAGTATTAACATTACGTCGAAACAAAATGCATCTCATGGTATCCGCATATTATCCTGCTGAGAAAAATTTAAGCGCCAAAGAACTGAGTGTTGCGCAGTGGGTATATGAAATGGGGCAAAATGCAGGTCTAGGCACTGATACACTGTCTTTTTCTGAAGCGCTTTATTTGCCACTGCTTGCATCAAAAGGTTCAATCGGTGTTTTAAGAATAAAACCCACGCTAACAGAACTTTTTAGTCCAGAACAAATTCGTCTTTTAGAATCTTGTGCGCATCAAATCGCAATGGCATTGGAAGCGGACAGAATTGAAGAACGTGACAGAAAATCAGAATTGCAAGAAGCGATTGATCACGTTCGCAATCAACTATTGCAAGATATTTCTCATGATCTACGTGCGCCATTAATTGCGGCAATGGGTTTTTTGAGCAGCATCGTTGAAGGTGCAAAAAAAATGACGGTGAATGATATTCAACATGACTGTCAAAAAAGTTATTTTGAGCTGGAAACATTAAATCGTTTAATTAGTAATTTATTGCAAATTACGTATTTGGAAAAATCTGTGGTATTGGAAAAAGAATATACGTCTTTAAGAAAATTAATTAATCTTGCAGTCGATGCAATGAGCAGACAATTAGAAGAATATAATCTCAATATTGTAATACCGGTAGAGATTCCTCCTGTGCCAGTAGATGCAATAATGCTTACCGACGTTTTTAAAAATTTACTGGAAAACGCCATTAAATTTTCAGCAAAGAAAACAACGATCACTATTTCAGCATTTCAAAAAGGACATGCCGTTGTCGTGAGTGTTAAGGATGAAGGTCCTGGTATTGTGGCGGATGAAAAAGATAAATTGTTTGAAAAATTTTATCGTGGCAGGGAAATTGCAACGGAGCGAGGCTTGGGTTTGGGTCTTGCGATTTGTCAGAAAATTATTGAAGCACATGGTGGTGAGATTTGGGCGGAAAATCATCCGGATGGTGGGGCGACGTTTAGTTTTAGTTTGGTGATGTGATAATCCGCGTTCTGCTGGGACGCGTGCGTAGTGCTGGGTGTTGGGCTTTCTGCAAAACGCACACCCGGCAGGGTGTCGTTTTTACAACCGATCCGCATTTTCCGCCAAATACGCCGCCACACCCACCGGTGACGCCGTCATGCCTTTATCACCTTTTTTCCAATTTGCTGGACACACTTCACCGTGTTTTTCAGTGAATTGCAATGCATCAATCAAACGTAAAATTTCCGGCATACTGCGACCTAATGGCAAATCATTGATAATTTCAGAGCGAACAATGCCTTTATCATCAACGATAAATGCACCGCGTAACGCAACGCCCGCTTCTGGATGCTCAACGCCATAAGAACGTGCAATCGTGTGTGCAACGTCAGCAGCCATCGTGTATTTCACAGCACCAATACCGCCTTTATCAACGGATGTGTTACGCCATGCATTATGTGTAAATTGTGAATCGATCGATACTGAAATGACTTCTACGTTACGTGCTTTAAATTCCGCCATAGCGTGATCTAATGCGATTAATTCTGATGGGCAAACAAAGGTAAAATCTAATGGGTAGAAGAAAACAAGGGCGTATTTGCCTTTCGTTGCTTCTCTGAAGTTATAACGGTCTACAATTTTACCATCACCTAGGACGGCAGCTACTGTAAAATCAGGGGCTTGGCGTGTAACTAATGACATAAAAACACCTCGTGTAATAGAAAATAATGTGACTCATCATAATGAAATCAGCATACACCTTCAACCTTAATAAAATATTAATTTTGTGGTATTGTGACAGCCAACTTAAGTAACTTTTGGGAGATCAAAAATGGCCTTTGAATTACCTGCATTACCGTATGCGCTGGATGCATTAGCACCGCACATTTCCAAAGAAACACTCGAATATCATTACGGCAAACATCATCGCGCGTATGTGAACAATTTAAATAATTTAGTGCCTGGTACTGAATTTGAAAACATGTCACTCGAAAATGTGATGAAAAAATCAACCGGTGGTATTTTTAATAATGCCGCGCAAATTTGGAATCACACATTTTACTGGCATAGTTTATCTCCAAACGGCGGCGGCGAACCCACTGGTGAATTGGCAGAAAAAATCAAACAAGATTTTAAATCATTTGCAGAATTTAAAGAATTATTTTCAAAAGCGGCAGCAACGCAATTTGGATCTGGCTGGGCGTGGCTTGTTAAAAATAATGAAGGCAAATTAGAAATTGTTCAAACCAGCAATGCAGGAAATCCGATATTAGACGGCAAAAAACCATTATTAACTTGTGATGTGTGGGAGCATGCGTATTACATTGACACACGCAATGATCGCCCCGCCTATATTGCTAACTTTTGGAAATTGGTAAATTGGGATTTTGCTGCAAAGAATTTGTAGCCAACGCATTGAGCTACCAATCTTAGAGGCCGAGCGTTAGCGAATGCGAAAGCCCATGCAAAGCGCCAATCCTTAACGCCAAAGCATTGAGCTATCAATCCAAAAACCAAGCAACAGCGAAGGTAAAACCCCATCATGACCCTCAAAATCATCATCAACGGCGCCCACGGCAAAATGGGTCGTACCACTATCGCAGCAATTGCCCATGAAAAAGATCTGCAATTAGTAGCAACACTCGGCCGCGATGATGATTTGGCCAATGCCATCAAAAAACACAAAGCCGATATCGTGATTGATTGGACCCTGCCAGAATGCGTTTTTGCCAACACACAAAAAATAATCGCAGCTGGCTGCAGACCCATTATCGGCACAACAGGATTATCGCCAGAACAAATACAACTCTTATCACAGCAATGCGAATCAAAAAAAATCGGCGCCATCATCGCACCGAATTTTTCCATCGGCGCTGTTTTAATGATGAAATACGCGCAAGATGCCGCGCGTTATTTTCCCGACGTAGAAATTATTGAATATCACCATCCAAAAAAAATCGACGCACCTTCCGGCACCGCAAAAAAAACCGCAGAACTTATCGCAAAAACTAAAAAAGAAAAAAATACGAGCGCAAACATTGATTCGCAATTACAAAATAAATTGTCGCGCGGCGACAATTATCATGATGTGCCGATTCATTCAGTGAGAATGACAGGTGTTTTTGCCAATCAAAATGTTATTTTTGGTGGCAATGGCGAAACATTTGCATTACAACACACAGCGACGGATCGCAACGCAATGATGCCTGGATTATTTTTATGTTGCCGCAAAGTGATGGCGTTAAATCATTTGGTTTATGGCATGGAAAGTTTGATATAGCATTAACTCATAAGGCGTTACTTTTTTCATACCGGTCTTGCTTGATCACTCGTCACGGCTGTCTGTTGATGTGAAGAGACAGTTGTTCTTGCTCAGCAGGCAAGCGACGACAAGCAGCAATAATGCCGTATTGTTCTAGTATGTTAAATAGCATGGTTGAACGTGCAATTTGATATGTTCCAGGTGGTATAACACCTTTTTTTGTCGCTGTTGTTTCCACTTCTGTTTTTTCTATTTCCACCATTTTCGGCACTCCATATTTCTCTGCCGCTTTATCCACCTTCCACATTACCACCGATGATTTTTTTATTAATACGTCTTTTAATTCTGCAGCTATTTCAAGTTCTGTAGCTGTTGGTCTTGGATATGCATCCCTTTTATGCAGTATTTCTCGGAGTTCTAAGAAGATCGGCGCGAATTCATGCTCGTCTGATCGCGTGATCCCCAAAAAATCCCGTCGTTGACGCGAATACTCCTCGAGAGCTAATAACATCGCGTCATTAAATATTGCTGGGTTACTACACAAAGATCTTGTAACCAAAGCATCTTTATTTTCTGATGACGCACGTGCTTCCTCTTGTTTACCTTCCCTGCATAATTCTCCAATTTCGATTTCTAGTCGATCTTTTATTGCTATTAATTCTTTTCCTGTTGATATAAGTTGCTTTAATTCATCATCAGTGCAACTTTTCATTACGTCAGGATTTGCTAACATAATTTTAGCAATCAAATACTTTTGATGGCGCAGCCTGCGCATATCATCTAAATTATTGCGTTCATTTACCGCTGTTATCATCGATAAAAATCGTTCTTTGTTTGGTATTACCACTTTAAAAGTAGCATTGCTGATACCCAAATACATGGGTGGATGTTCAAGGGCAGCTTTAATAATTTCAGCGTAAATTTTATTAAGCGTATTATTTGATTGAACTGGATCGCTTATTTTTTTGGCGGCATCTATTACTTCCGCGAAATCCATTGGCCAAACAATCTGCATAAATTCTGAAGTGCGACACTGCAAAATAATTCCAGGATGTACTGACATCGTTTTAGCGATACAAAAACCGACACCCATCAGGGTGGATTTTTTTTGTTTCTCATTACTCATTTTAAATGCGAGTTCGCGCAGTTTCGTTGTTATAGCTATTAAATCAGTTATAGCTATTAAATCAGTTATAGCTATTAAATCAGATTTTGGTTTTCGCATAACGCTTTCAAAGTAGCTCAAAACTATTTTTTGTATCACTTCTGCTTGTACTGTTATATCTGTAATCTTGTCCGTTTCAGCTAAAAAAGCAGGGATGTCACTGTGCCCTGAATTATGACGGCCAGCGATTGCAGACAATACTCTTTCCACTTCATTCGTAACTTGTTGTAATCGAGTCATAAATAACACTGTTTCCTGATTAAAGAACTTTTATTTTCATTACTCAGGTGTAAGTATAGGTTATAATACGGATATTACTTTTTTCAAAGCACAGACCGTCAAGATGCAGGGCATATTACCAATCAATTAAAAAAATCACCATGAATACACATCATCCTTTGGCAAGACGCATGCGACCAACGTCAATTGACAATTTTTTTGGTCAATCGCATTTGTTGTCTCCTGGAAAATCATTATCCCAAGCGATACTGCAGCATAAATTACATTCGATGATTTTATGGGGACCACCTGGGGTTGGAAAAACAGCGCTCGCAGAATTAATGGCATCTGCAGCCCATGCACGTATTGAGCGATTATCAGCAGTGCTCTCAGGTGTGAAAGAAATTCGCGAAGTGGTTGCACGTGCAGAGCAAGCGCTGTCAGAAAAACAAGCCACTGTTTTATTTGTGGATGAAGTGCATCGATTTAACAAGGCGCAACAAGATGCTTTTTTGCCGCACATAGAACAAGGCACAATTACATTTATCGGCGCAACCACGGAAAATCCCTCGTTCCATTTAAATAATGCCTTATTATCACGCGCGCGTGTGTATGTATTAACACCTTTAACTGAAGCGGATATATTAAAAATAATTGATCGCGCATTGACAGATACTGACAATGGACTGGGAAAACAAGCTATTATTTTTCCGGATCATCTGAAAAAACAATTGGCAAAAGTTGTCGATGGCGATGCACGCGCTTGTTTAAATATACTCGAAATTATTGCTGATTTTGTTGAAAAAAATGAAGCGGGAGAATTTATTGTTACAGATACGTTATTGCAATCTGTATTAACGCACAGTCTGCGACGTTTTGATAAAGGCGGTGACGATTTTTATGATCAGATTTCAGCGCTGCATAAATCAGTTCGCGGATCCAATCCTGATGCTGCATTATATTGGTTTTCTCGTATGATTGATGGCGGCTGTGATATTGATTATATTGCGCGTCGTATGATGCGCATGGCATCAGAAGATATCGGCAATGCAGATCCACGCGCATTATCATTAACACTCGATGCTTGGCAAACTTACGATCGATTGGGCTCTCCTGAAGGTGAATTGGCATTGGCGCAAGCATTGGTATTTTTGGCGTGTAGTGCAAAAAGCAATGCAGTTTATACTGCATTTAATGCAGCCAAAGCAGATGTGGAAAACTTTGGTAGTTTATCGGTGCCATTACATTTACGTAATGCACCGACAAAGTTAATGAAAGAATTAGACTACGGAAAAAATTATCGTTACGCGCATGATGAGCCGGATGCATTCGCAAAAGGTGAAACCTACTTTCCTGATAAAATAAAAAATAAAATTTATTATGCGCCTGTATCGCGGGGATTAGAAATTCAAATTAAGGAAAAGTTGGATCAATTGCGGCGCATGTCAGATGAGGATCATGTTCAATAGAGTGATTCTCGTTGTATAATGACAGTCTGTACTCTGTTTAGGAAATAAACGTAACACCCATGGAGGAATAAATGAAACAGTTATCTTTGCGTTTACCATTAATTATCGGCGGTATTATTTTTAGTATCGTTTTCTTAATGCATCTTTTACGCGTGGTTTACAATTGGCAAATAATGATCGCAGGGTGGGTCGTGCCAATGTCAGTAAGTACGGTTGCTTTGGTTGTTTCTGCTGTTTTGGCTTTATGGATGTTTGTGGCTGCAGCAAAAAAATAAGTAAAATCAACAAAATAATGCGATGACAGTTCCATTTGCCTCTTGCGCAATTTTGACTCATACTTGCGCCCATGAAAACCAATCTCAACAACACATTTGACGTCATCGTCGTTGGCGGCGGGCACGCGGGCACTGAGGCTGCGCTCGCCAGCGCGCGCATGGGTCAACGCACGTTGTTGCTGTCACACAATGTCGAAACGCTCGGTCAAATGTCTTGTAATCCCGCCATTGGCGGCATCGGTAAAAGTCATCTGGTCAAAGAAATTGATGCGCTCGGTGGCGTTATGGCAACCGCTGCTGATTTCGCCGGCATACAATTTCGCGTATTAAATGCGAGTAAAGGTCCCGCGGTGCGTGCAACACGCGCACAAGCGGATCGTATTTTATATAAAGCGTTTATTCGAAAAACCCTAGAAAATCAGTCTAATTTATATATTTTTCAACAAGCAGTCGATGATTTAATTGTTGAGAATGAAAAAATTCAAGGTGTAAAAACGCAAATGGGTTTGTGTTTTTACGCAAAATCTGTGGTGTTAACGACAGGCACATTTTTAGGTGGTGTGATTCATATTGGCTTGCAACATCATCAAGGCGGGCGTGCCGGTGATCCGCCTGCGAATGCATTATCGCAGCGATTACGCGCATTGCCATTTAATGTGGGACGACTAAAAACAGGCACACCGCCGCGCATTGATCGTCGCACGATTGATTATTCAAAAATGATTGAACAACCCAGCGATCAACCATTACCAGTGATGTCTTACTTGGGTTCGCGTGATCAACATCCGCAGCAAATTTCTTGTCATATCACGCACACCAATGAAAAAACACATGCGTTGATTCGTGCAGGACTCGATGAATCGCCTATGTATACAGGGAAAATTGACGGTGTGGGTCCGCGTTATTGTCCGTCGATTGAAGATAAAGTCGTGCGTTTTGCAGAGCGACATTCACATCAAATATTTTTAGAGCCAGAAGGATTGACGGCGATTGAAGTGTATCCCAATGGTATTTCAACGAGTTTAAGTTACGAAACGCAATTAAAATTCGTGCGCAGTATTTCAGGATTAGAGCATTGTCATATCACACGTCCTGGTTATGCGATTGAATATGATTATATGGATCCCAGAGATTTAAAAAATTCTTTAGAGACAAAATTTATTAAAGGCCTATTTTTTGCGGGTCAAATCAATGGTACGACCGGTTATGAAGAAGCCGGTGCGCAAGGTATTATCGCCGGTATTAATGCCGCCTTATTCGCACAAGAAAAGGAATCGTGGTGCCCGCGTCGAGATGAAGCATATATCGGCGTGTTAATTGATGATTTGATTACGCAAGGTACGCAAGAGCCGTATCGCATGTTTACATCCCGCGCTGAGTATCGTTTGTTATTACGCGAAGATAATGCCGATTTACGATTAACGCAAAAAGGATTTGAATTGGGATGCGTCGATGAATTTCGTTATAGAAAATTCTGTGAAAAGCGGGATGCGATTTCACAAGAACAGACGCGATTGAAATCATCTTGGGTGCAAAAAGAATCTGCCACTGCAAAACAATTCGAAGAAAGATTCAACACACCCATCGAGCATGAATACAGCCTGATGGATTTATTGCGACGCCCTGAAGTGAATTATAGCGATTTAATGCAATTGGATTTGGCAGCAAGTGATGTTGATGCGCTTGTTGCAGAGCAAGTTGAAATCCAAGCGAAATATTTTGGTTATATCGCACGTCAAGAAAAAGAAATTGAAAAGCAAAAATATTTTGAAGAAGCGCAAATCCCTTCGCATTTTGATTATCAAAAAGTATCAGGTTTATCAACTGAAGTATGCCAAAAACTCGAAAAAATCAGACCCAAAACGATCGGTCAAGCAACGCGGATTTCAGGTGTGACGCCGGCAGCCGTTTCTCTTTTGATTGTGCATTTGGCGCGTTACTAATATTCAAGGAGGAGTATCCTATGGAAAATATAACTGTTGCAGATATCGCATCGAGTCCTTCTCGTACACGCCATACACGATTGGCTTGGTCTATTTGGTCTGTCACAACCGCATTCGTTTTACTCCAATTTTTTTTACAATTGTCATCGGGTGAAATTATTGGCGGGCTGATGAAAAGCTTCGCGTTAACTGCTTTTGGGGGCGGCGTACTCGCCAGCAGTTATTATTATATTTACGTATTGCTGCAGGCACCTGCCGGTTTATTGATTGATCGGTACGGCGCACGCGGTATTTTAAGCATAGGCGCTTTAGTGGTGTGTGTGGGCGCCATGATATTTGCATTGGCAAAGATCATGATCATTGCACTTTTCGGCCGTGTTTTAATGGGAATTGGCGCAGCGTTTGCTTTTGTCGGTTGTTTAAATTTAATTGCGGTATGGTTTCCCGCGCGTCGTTTCGCATTAATGACAGCCATTGTTGAAACCGCAGGAATGTTCGGTGCTATTGCAGGAAATTTGTGGGTTGCGCATTTTGTTCAGCAATTCGGATGGCGTGATTCAATTAAAATTGCTTCTTTATTTGCCGCACTTTTATCGCTTTTTTTGTTTTTCATTGTTCGTAATAATACGCAACACAATCTAGGAAATTTTAAAACAAAAACGATGTCTATTTCATTGTGGAGTAGTTTAAAAAATGTAATATCCAGACCGCTTGCGTGGGCAAATGGCATTTACTGCGGGTTTATGTTTGGTTTGGTGACGGTGTTTGTTGCATTATGGGCTATTCCTTTTTTCGAAAACACGCATCATATCGATTTGATTCAGGCAACTTTAATAGTGTCTTGTGTGTATGTGGGCATGGCCATCGGTGGTCCAGTCATCGGATTTTTAGATGGTAAAACAACTTGGCGTAGACAACTCATTGTGATCAATGCCCTTGCCGCATCGACATTATTATTTGTTGTTATTTTTTCAGGGCAATTATCATTATGGGTAATTGCTCTGCTCTTATTTTTTATCGGCTTTTTTGCCAGCAGTTATGTATTAACTTATGCCATTGCGAATGAAATTGCTCAACCAGAAAATCGCGCAACATCGATTGGTTTTACCAATATGTTATGTGTTTTATTTGCGCCTATATTACAACCACTGATTGGATTTATGATCACGCATTTAGATGGCATGCACGAATATTACCAATGGTCTGTGAGTATTGTGCCGATATTGATGCTCGTAGCAGCGGGTATTGGATTTTACTTGCCGAAAAAATTGGTTTCGCCTTCTTCATAATTCAAAGATAATAAATGCAGATGTACTGAAATAGAGGAGTGTTATCATGCGCGCCCTTTCTGATGGTACTATCGCAGATTGTTATAAATTATTTTTTTTATTGTTTTCATCTTACAGGTTTGACCGTCCAGAGCAGCGCGAACCACTGCCTCTTGAAACAGTGGAAAATGAAATTTGCCGATCAGCGGGTGGCGGCAATTTATTAGCGATGCTTTATTTTTTAGGCCAGACACCTTCAGATAATTCTTTTTACAAGTTTACAATAAATAATGAATGTGTGATTGGTTTGTATCCTGAGCGCATCGATTTACAAATACCTTCTGATTTTATTTCCCCTGATTTTCTGTCTAATGGACCTTTGGCGACAACATTGCGTACTCTGACTGCAGAGCATCAATTTCAACGAGATGCCTATTTTAGTTTTTTGGCCATCGTTATTTTGAATTCTTTTTGTTATTTTCTTATGTTTCCGCAAAGCGATGATGCTGAAAAAGTACTGTTGGTTCAGAAAATATTTGAACGTAAAAAACAGTTGAAAGAAGCATTGTTGCGCTCGCCAGAATTTATTCATGCGTTTAAAAAATGGGAATCAGATGATATTGCGGATTGTTTTCAAGCACATTTTGACAATATTTCTCGCGTCATTCATTTTGCAGATTATTCGCTGAATCGTTTCAAGGAAGAAACTTTTGAAAATTATTTATTATTTCTTCAGCAAGTGATAAAGCATGAGTTAATACGATCTGGATTATTTTCTTTTGATTCGGATAATGAATTATTAACTGATTTTTGTTCTCATATAAAACGTTTTTTTTCGAGGCATCCTGAAAAGACGAACGTACTTCAAGATAAGTTAAAAGGGCTTTATGCTTTCAGCGTGAGCATGAGTATTGATTGGCTTGGGTTGTATCATCTCTATCATGACATGATGCACATTGGCGGAATATTGCGACCTTACATCAATACGGACGCCATGCTTGCGCGAGTTTATGTAATTCTTTTGCAAATTGCGACAGTATCAATAAAAAATTGCCATGCGTATTTTTTATTTTTTCCAGATGAAGAAAAAGTCCTTGTTCCTAACAAGCCAGAAATGACTCATGAACTGGAAGGGTGGAGTGATGTCACTGAGGACGAGGTACTTAGAATGCCGGTTGTGCCAAACTGTGCACCAAGAGCGGCGTCGTCATGGTTTGGCCAATACCCTTTTTTTACCAGAGCAGGACGGAATCATGAAACAGGGGTTAATTACATGTCATCTTTGAGCGCCGCTGCTGGCGCGATGAGTGTTGTGGCAACGAACGCGGTTGACACTGCGCGTAGATGGCTTCGGAAAACTTAAGCCCTGTCCTTAAAATCAAATTATTGCCAGGCTTTTTTTGACATACTAAACAACAGTGACTAATTCAGAATAACGTGCGAGTGATCGATCGGCTGTTAAAAATTGGAGTGGTTCGCTGATGGCTTGAGCAATGAGTATGCGATCGAAGGGATCACGATGGTGTAATGGGAGATGCGCCAATTGTAATATATGTTCATTTTTAAGTGATAATTCTCTAAATCCATTCGCCGTAATTTCATCCATTATTTTTGGAACGTTGACTTTGAATTTACCCAGTTTTGTTTTGATAGCAGTTTCCCATGTTGATACCATGCTAACGTAAACAACTTCCGCATCTTTGATCATTCCATCGGCGCGTTTTTTAAGCTTTATATCGTTTTCTAACCACCAGAGATAGATGTGTGTATCAAGCAAAATTTTCATTTATCTTTTTCCTTTTTAGTATCTTTATCTTCAGGCGTGTCTTCAAAGAAACGATCCCAGTTTTCATATGTCGCATAAAACTCATCCTCAATATCCATTGGTGCATCAAAATCATCTGAAATCCATATCTCACCTTTCATTGATCCTGGTATGCGTTTGGGCTTTTTGGGTTTAATTGGTTTGATAACCGCAATCGGTTCACCCGCGCGTGCAATAATCACTTCTTCACCTGCTTCCACTGCTTGCAACAGTTTGGATAAATTTGTTTTTGCTTGATGGATATTAACCGTAATCATAAAAACCTCAATACCGTGTTTTTAAAGCCCATTTTTTTGTTGGTTAGCTAAGCTTAGTCTATTTGATTATAGCAATAAATTGCAAGTTATGCGCATTTGCCTATAATGTCCCCGAGTCAGCTAAACAATCGCTATACCGCTTGCGGCATAGAGGAAAGTCCGGGCTTCACAGAACAAAGCGCCAGATAACATCTGGACGGTGTGAACCGCTGGAAAGTGCCACAGAAAATAAACCGCCATTGCAAAATGGTAAGGGTGAAAAGGTGCGGTAAGAGCGCACCGCGTTATTGGTAACAATAACGGCACGGTAAACCCCGCTTGAAGCAAGACCAAATAGGAATCCGTTAACGTGGTTCGCGTTGGATTCGGGTAGGTTGCTCGAGGTTAATGGCGACATTAATCCTAGACAGATGATTGTTTACGACAGAACCCGGCTTATCGGCTGACTCAAATTTCGCGCTAACCTTGACAGGAATTTTTATGCATCCACTTTACACTCAACTCGAAACACAAATTTCCGAATTAAAAGAAAATGGCCTGTACAAAAAAGAACGCACTATTTCTTCTCCACAAAACGCAGAAATTACTGTGTCTCCGCATAAAAACGTTTTAAATTTTTGTGCCAATAATTATCTGGGATTAGCGGATCACCCGACATTAATCGAAACAGCACAAAATGCCTTAAAAGACTATGGTTTTGGTATGGCATCTGTGCGATTTATTTGTGGCACTCAAACAATTCATAAACAACTCGAAAAATCGATCAGTGAATTTTTAGGTATGGATGACACGATTTTATATTCATCGTGTTTTGATGCGAACGGTGGATTATTTGAAACATTGTTATCTGAAGAAGATGCGATTATTTCCGATGAATTAAACCACGCGAGCATTATTGATGGGATTCGTTTGTGTAAAGCAAAACGTTTTCGCTATAAAAATAATGATATGAAAGATTTGGAAGAAAAATTAATTGAAGCTTCTAGCGCCGGCGCGCGTCATAAATTAATTGCAACGGATGGTGTTTTTTCAATGGATGGTATTATCGCAGATTTAAAATCCATCTGCGATTTAGCGGATAAATATAACGCATTGGTGATGGTGGATGATTCACATGCGGTGGGATTTATTGGCGAGAATGGACGCGGAACACCTGAATTTTGTGGTGTTTTAGATCGCATCGATATTATTACGGGCACACTCGGAAAAGCATTGGGTGGTGCATCTGGTGGTTATACTGCTGCACGCGGAGCCATTGCTGATTGGTTGCGTAATCGTTCACGCCCCTATTTATTTTCAAACACATTGGCACCCACGATTGCTGCAACGTCATTAACTGTATTGGAAATGCTGCAACACGAATCAGGGAAAAAATTGCGTCACCGCGTGAAAGAAAATAGCACTTATTTTCGCGAAAAAATGTCAGCGCTGGGTTTTACATTGGTGCCAGGCGAACATGCGATTATTCCTGTCATGTTGGGCGATGCCAAAATCGCTGCTGAAATGGCCGATAAATTATTGCAAGAAAGTATTTATGTGATTGGTTTTTCGTATCCCGTTGTGCCAATGGGAAAAGCAAGAATTCGCGTGCAAATGTCTGCGGCGCATACGAAAGAACATCTCGATAAAGCGATAAGTGCGTTTGAGAAAATTGGAAAAGAGATGGGTATTATTGCCTGAATACTTTCGCACTCGCTCACGCGAGCGCTTCTAACCTACATCACTGGCACAAACCATCAGCAAGTACGTGCTAGTGATATAGTTTAGAAGCACTTGCGTAAGCAAGCGCGCTTACATGCCCTTGCGTCAAAACACACGAGATTTAATATGAAAACATTATCCAAACTAAAACCCGAACGCGGTCTTTGGTTATCAGAAGCCCCAATGCCTATCTGCAACCACAACGACGTCTTAATCAAAATCAAAAAAACCGCTGTCTGCGGCACCGATTTACATATTTATAATTGGGACGCTTGGGCGCAAAAAACAATTCCTGTTCCTATGCACGTTGGCCACGAATTTGTGGGTGACATTGTTGAATGTGGTAAAGATGTCACGCAATTTTCCATCGGCGATCGCGTATCCGGCGAAGGACATATCACCTGTGGTCACTGTCGCAACTGTCGCGCCGGTGAAAAGCATTTATGTCGAAATACACAAGGCATTGGCGTCAATATTCCTGGTGCATTTGCAGAATATTTAGCAATGCCTGCAGAAAATATTATTAAATTACCCGATGATATTTCAGACAGTGTCGCATCGATGCTAGATCCTTATGGCAATGCCGTGCACACCACATTGCAATTTGATTTGGTCGGTGAAGATGTATTAATTACTGGCGCAGGTCCGATTGGTTTAATGGCTATAAAAATAGCGAAAAAAGTCGGTGCGCGACATGTGGTAATTACTGATGTAAATCCCTATCGTTTAGCATTAGCGAAAAAAATGGGTGCGGCAATGGCGGTTGATTTACGCGATCGTGATTTGCAATCTGTTATGCAAGAATTAGGCATGACTGAAGGCTTCGATGTCGGCTTAGAAATGTCTGGCAATGAAAAAGCATTTAGCGACATGATTGCCGCTATGAATCACGGTGGAAAAATCGCCATGCTCGGCATCCCTGCAAAACCATTTCCCATTGATTGGTCGCAAGTGATTTTTAAAAGTTTAACGATCAATGGCATTTATGGTCGACGTATGTTTGAGACTTGGTATAAAGGGATTTCGTTATTGCAAAGTGGTCTTGACGTTTCCCAGGTAATTACAGCGGAATATCACTATACAGATTTTGAAAAAGCGTTTACCGACATGCTTTCAGGCAATGCCGGTAAAGTGCTTTTAAGTTGGGAATAATGGTTAACCCAATTTTGGAAAATCGAGCACATTTCGTTTTGTCGTTTCCGGAGTGGGTTTTGGCGTTTGAAAAAGACTTGCACTTGAACGTGATGTCGCAAAAAAACCTTGATTAAGCAATGGCGCTGTTTTTTCAGCAAGTTTTTTCGCGCTTTCCAATTCTGCCTGGAGAACGAGATTTGGTTTTGGTTTTGGTTTTGGCGTTGGAAATGGAACGACTGATTTTCTTTGTGGTCCAAAAAAACGTGCGTCGTAGTTTTCTAAATTTGCCATCTGTAAACTCCAACACTTATTTACCATACGATCAAATTATCACTCGAACCTTAAGGAAATATGAATTAATCCCTAAAATTCGTAAATTGAATCGGAATACCGAATTTTTCATTGCGTAACAAGGCAATAGCATCTTGCAAATCATCACGTTTTTTCCCCGTCACACGCACTTGTTCGCCTTGAATGGATCCCTGCACTTTCAACTTACTTTCTTTAATAAATTTCACGATTTTTTTAGCTGTTTCTGTTTCAATGCCTTTTTTCATTTTAATTTCTTGAATCGCTGATTTTAGCTGAATAATGGGGTCTTTGGGTTCACAGTGCCGTAAATCAATCCCGCGTTTGGTGAGCTTTGTATTTAACATATCGCGCATTTGCTGTAATTGAAAATCACTTTCGGTAGATAATTTGATCGTGTCTTTTTCATAGACGAATTTGCTGTCGGTGCCTTTGAAATCAAAACGCGTGGAAACTTCGCGGTTGGCTTGATCAATCGCATTTGTTAATTCGTGTTCATTTAATTCAGAAACAATGTCGAAAGTGGGCATGAGAAATCTCCATTTTGAAAAAAGAAAAATGATAACAGATCCAAATAATTTTGGCTTAAAATTCCTATTTCGAACAAAAACTGTACACTTCTATAAAAAAAGTGGTATATTGTGGGGAAATGTGGGATAAATTAATGAATTGTGTATAAAACAGGGTGAAACGGATGTTTCGAGGCTTATCATCAGGGCAAATTGATTCCAAGGGACGGATAACGATCCCCGCGAACTATCGCACCATGATGGTCGAAGAAGCCAGTGGCTCATTGGTTGTTACTATCGATACCGAATCCCGTTGTTTATTGCTTTATCCGTTTCCTGCGTGGCAAGTCATTGAAGAAAAACTAGAAAGTCTGCCGAGTTTTCAGCCAGCGGCCAGACGTATTCAACGTTTGTTGATGGGGCACGCGACCGAGTTGGAGTTAGATCGGCAAGGTCGCATTTTATTACCGGAACCATTACGCGATTATGCGGAATTGGATAAAACCGTGATGTTGGTCGGACAAGGCAAAAAAATTGAAATTTGGAGTGAGTCGCTTTGGGAAGATGCGCGGGTCACTTGGCTTGCCGAAAGTATGGGTGAGAATAGTCATAGCGTGCCGATGGAGTTGGCCATGTTGTCTTTATGAAACATGTAACGGTGTTGTTGGAAGAGGCGATTGCAAATCTTGCAATCAAGGAAAGTGGCATTTATGTCGATGCCACGTTTGGTCGAGGGGGACATAGTCAGGCTTTATTGGAAAAATTGGGGCCCAACGGTCGGTTGATTGCAATTGATTTGGATCCAGAAGCGATCGCGGTTGCAAAAAAGGAACCTTTTATTTCCGATACACGTTTTGAAATTATTCAGGCGTCTTTTTCACAGCTTGAAATTGAAATTTCAAAACGTGGCTTGCTTGGCAAAATTGATGGGGTCTTACTTGACTTAGGTGTCTCGTCTCCGCAATTGGATGACCCGCTTCGCGGGTTTAGTTTTTTACGGGAAGGTCCGCTGGATATGCGGATGAACCCAGAACAAGGTGTCGATGCAATGACGTGGATTAATCAAGCAGATGCAACTGAGATTGCAGATGTATTGTATCAATACGGCGAAGAACGTCTGTCGCGTCGCATTGCCCGTGCTATTGTTTTTGCGCGAGAAGAAAAACGCATCGAAACCACAACACAATTGGCAAAAATTGTTGAAAAAGCCAATCCGAAAAAAGAAAAAAATAAACATCCGGCCACACGCACATTTCAAGCCATTCGCATTTTCATTAATCAAGAATTAAATGCGTTAACGGATTGTTTGCCGCAAATTTTAAATGTGTTGAAAGTGGGTGGTCGACTGTGTGTGATTAGTTTTCATTCGTTGGAAGATCGTATTGTAAAACAATTTATTCAACGTGAATCGAGCAGTGATCATTATCCTGCAGGTATTCCAATGACGGCAGCGCAATTACAAGCATTGCAAAAAACGCGATTGCAAAAAATCGGAAAATCGATTGAGCCATCAGAAGAAGAAATAAAAATGAATCCGCGTGCAAGAAGTGCGCGATTGAGAGTGGCGGAGAAAATATGACACGAGCAATACATGGATTTGGATGGGCGCTAAGACGGCGCGATGCGGCAAATACGATACCATTGAAAAACCAATTACAGATGGGCGCATTAATTATTTTATTATTAGCATCCGCTTTTTCTGTGATTTATTTAAAAGATTTATCACGCCGTTTATTTATTCGTTATCAGCATTTAGAGCAAGTGCAACAACGTGACGAAATAGAATGGAATAAATTATTGTTAGAAGAAGGTGCATGGTCTACACAGGCCCGCGTGCAAAATATTGCTAGCAGTCAATTAAATATGGTGATGCCCAATGTGAAAGATGTGGTGATGATAAAAGAATAGTGAAATGCAAAAAAAATTCTCTTGGCGTCCCGCCCTTATTTATTTTCTGTTAATCCTCGTATTATTCAGTTTGCTTATTCGTCTCGCTCAGCTCAATATTGTTGATCGCAATTTTTTATTGCAACAAAGTGACGCGCGCATTTTGCGTGATATTAATTTGCCAGCGCATCGCGCCATGATCATAGATCGATTGGGAACCGTTTTAGCATTAAGCACGCCAGTGTATTCCGCATGGATTAATCCCAAATATTTTCACGCAAACAATAGTCAATTGCAGGCGTTATCGCATGATTTAGATTTACCTGTCCCATTGATTGAATCGCGTGATATCAAAGGCAAAGGATTTGTTTATTTACGTCGACAAAATTCGCCTAATATTATGCAAGAGGTAAAACATTTAAAAATCCCCGGTTTGTATTTTCAAACAGAATATCAGCGTTTTTATCCAGAAGGTGAAGTGACTGCGCATGTGTTGGGATTGACGAACATCGATGATCAAGGTCAAGAAGGCCTGGAATTAGCCTACAATAATTGGCTCGCAGGAAAATCTGGTAAAGAAGAAGTGGTAAAAGATCGCTTGGGCCATGTGATTTCAGATGTGGCTTTATTGAAAAAACCATCGCCGGGTCATGAATTGGTATTGAGTATTGATCATCGTATTCAATATGTTGCTTACCGCGCATTGAAAGAACAGGTTGAAAAATTAAATGCAACGGATGGTTCTATTGTTGTATTAAATCCAAAAACCGGTGAAATTTTAGCGATGGCAAATATGCCATCGTACAATCCCAATGATCATGAAGCTGAAAAAGATGGTGATTTTCGTAATCGCGCGGTGACAGATTCATTTGAACCGGGCTCTTCTATGAAGCCATTCACGATTGCCATGGCATTACAGAGCGGAAAATATAATTTAAAATCTTTGATTAACACCAACCCAGGTTACATGATGGTTGGTGGATATGAAATTAAAGATGATTTCGTTGATAACGGTATTATTGATTTGCGACAAATTTTAGAAGTGTCGAGTAATGTCGGTGCTGCAAAAATTTTATTATCATTGCCACCACAACCTTTTTTCCATTTTCTTCAGAGTTTTGGATTTGGCGAAGTAACAACCAGTGGATTTCCAGGTGAATCCAGTGGTCGATTGGTGGAGCATTCTGTGTGGTATAAAAGTGATATTGCGACACTGGCCTATGGTTATGGTATTGCAGTAACAGCACTGCAATTGGCGCACGCTTATGCCATTTTGGCCAATGGTGGCGTTGAAGAGCCGGTTAGTTTTTTAAAAGTAAACGCCGTACCCCCTGGAAAACGTGTTGTTTCTGAAAAAGTAGCAGATGAAGTGGTTAAAATGCTGGAGTCTGTTGTTTATGGCAAAAATCCAGGTGCAACAGGTGGTTCTGCAAAAGTGCCGGGATATTGGATTTCAGGTAAAACGGGCACAGCATATATTGCCGGCGCTCATGGTTACAACAAGAAAAAATATATGGGTGATTTTGTGGGAATGGCACCGGCGACCGATCCGCAATTGGTTATCGCCGTTGTGATTCGCAATCCACATGATGCTAAAGGTATTCATTTTGGTGGGCAAACTGCCGCGCCGGTGTTTGCCAAAGTGATGGCGGCGTCGCTGCGTATCTTAAATATTTCGCCGGATAAT
>JABDDR010000013.1 GCA_013287505.1 Gammaproteobacteria bacterium | reverse complement strand
TGTCGATATTAACCCGCATAAATATTAAATACTTGGAGAATGCGTCATGTTAAAAATAAATAAACATGATTTTGTAAAAGCAAAAGTGCATGTGTCTGTTACGCCTGGCGAAGCAATTAAAACAATTCGAGAATTGCAAGAATTGAGTCAAAATGATTTGTCCGCGTTAACAGGTATATCACAATCGAATTTATCTGCATTCGAAAATAATACGCGCCAGATTGGCAGAGCAGTTGCAATCACGTTAGCAAGAGCGTTGCACGTCCACCCGTCCGTTCTGCTATTTCCAGATTATCAGGTGGAAGATGCAGCTTGACGGGCAGTGAAATTTTAATCCCTCATCTGCTCAATCCACGCATACCCTACTCGCTTACCATTAATTTCTGGAACACCAGCACCTTCGTAATATTGCGATATTGTACTTGAAAACAAGGTATTTTGAGTAATAGGCGAAATCGCTTTCACCGTAATCACGACATTCTTAGATGGATTGTCGGCAGTAGTGCTGTGCGCCAAATTATCAGCATAAGCAGCCAACGCATAACGTAACGGTGTATTTGCTTTAATCGTCATCGTCACTGTTTTCACCCAAGGCGATGCTAAGCCATATTTTGCAGATTCATAGTTATTCAACACAACTTTATAAGGCGGATGTTGTGTTGTGGTTGAACTGGGTAAACCTGGATTATTGGGATATAACGTTTCCAATAATGAAAATGCTGAAGACGGTTGATTATGCACCAAACCCGCAAAGAAATTACACCAGCCTATTTGCGACAAAGCCAAATCACTGGTGGATTGACCGTTCTTATAATGCGCTGATTGATTCCAAAAAACAGAGAATACCAATGACGCACCCGCATATTTCCCGCGCGTAAATTCAACCGGCAACCAATTGCCGTTATATAATCCTTTGGGCGTATGGAATTTCGCACCATAAAATAAACTGTCTGGCACGGATTGATGAATGAGTTTTGTCACGATTTGACTTTCTTCGCCAATATTTTGCGACTTGGCTTTGTCAACCGGTCCAAAATCATTCCACAACATACCGCTGTTACCAGAAAAATTATATTGAGAAAGATAGCCTGTAACGACAGCGCCCACCGCTTGAAACTGCATCGACCAATTTAATACACGCAACCGAGGTTGTGACACTTCAGATTCCACATTGTATTTGCCCGCAATCGCAGCACCCGCAGGCACCAACTGAGGACCCACATAACCACCACCCAATCCTTCCATCGACGCACCCGCTTCATCTTCGACCATCACTGTAAATGAATACGTATAGGGTTGAACCGTTGAAGCACCTGTTTTTGTATCATATCGCCATAAAAATGTGGTGCCATTGCCAGTCAGTTGATATTCGCGACCCGGCTGTCCAACGAATCCTTTAAACAAAGGTGGTTTTGGAATACCTACTGTGGAAGAAACGGTCCACTGACCCGCTGGATTAGCCAATGAAGTAGCGGTCAATAAAAAATGATTGAGTGATGCCGATGATTGGATGCTATCCATGCTTTCTGCCATGGCTTGATTAATTTGATTTTCGCCACCGTAGGTACTGTCGCTGTAAAACAATGCGCCATCTTTTTTAAATCCAAAATAAAGTGCGTGCAACCCCAAACCGGTTGCGCTTTTACGCGAAAATTGCATCACACTGGCTTGCAATGAAAAGCGTTGATTGTTGTTATTCACTGTACCACTGTAATCCCACGTATATTCACCATGGTCAGCGGCTAATGCATTGGGCATTTTGAAAAAAGGGATACCGCCTGTGACTGCAGGAATCGTATCGCCATCGTTATCAACTGGAATACCGGGTTTTGCAAAAGTAGCCGATGCAACTATAAAAAGTGAAAAAAACGCTACATATTGCGTGATTTTTAAAAGATTTTTCATCATCATCTCTCACTGAACTTAAAACAAGTAAGAGCAGTTTATAAAGCTCGGACAATAAATTATTTGTGGTTTTTGCGGTAATGTCATCTGTTTTTGCTAAAGCCGTTTTACGGGAAGATAGATATCCGTTTCTAATGCGTCATTCGGTGTCTGAAATGGCATTTTGCGATGCACCATAAAACTCGGGTGATCAGCAGGTTCATAACCGCTGCTCGGCAACCACAAACCATATAAAATTTTATAGGTGGATTCTATCGACTCTAAAGAACCATAATGCGTAATAACCGCATATTTTCCTGCGGGAATGGTTTGTATCCCCACACGACCTTTGGGCTTAAAATCAGCTAATGTATCGATAGTCACACAAGCATCATAACGTAATTTATCGACTGGCGTCACATCAGGTGAATCATACGGAATGCTTATTTTTAAGGTATTTTCAGACGAAATATGTGTTAAGCCTATCTCAACAGTCAACTGTAACCAAGTTTCCATTAATGCATCGTAAGCGCCAATATGTCGTATAAAAGCGACTTTTATCGCATCCAATGTTTTAATATCAACTGAGATCGGTTGTGATTTAACCGATTTTTTTTCAACCAGTTCTGAAACAATATTCAATTGTTGTTTGCGATAATCGGTGGGCGTCTTATCATAAACCTCTTTAAAAGCACGATGAAAAGATTGCTGCGAATCATAACCGGCGCGTGCAGCCACTTGCACAATCGCCATATTCGTAAACGTTAAATCACGTATCGCGCGCTCAAGTCGTAATCGACGCACATAACTTTTAATCGATTCGCCCACTTGCTCTGTAAAAACACGGTGAAAATGGAACTCAGAAAAATGCGCCACACGCGCCAATTCCTCGAGCGACAACTCATCATCCAAATGATTTTGAATGTGAATCTGCACCTTCAGGATACGTTCTTGATAACCTTGTTCGATATTGCTAGCCATAAATACAGCATAGCGCACGAAGATTAAGTAAAGATTAAAGTGAGATATGTCAAAATCAAATAATTACGAAAAACTCATGGCCCATTTTGTGTTTGCAAACAAATTTTAAGAGGAGGACTGGTTATATCGCCGTATGTTGCAGTGATCCCACTGCAGCCTGATGTCGTCGCAATCCCTGGATATACTATGCCAATATTGTTAACTTTCACACGGTTCGAATCTTGCGTTTTCCACGTAAATATTGAATTATCCAAAGGCGTTCCATTGCCGGTAATCGGATAGCTGATATTAGTGATCACATTGCCGTTTGTGCATACCACTGATGCATTCAGTGATATTGAGGGCCACGCATATAACATCATTCCATTAGGATAGAAAACTGTTGTGCCTATTCGATGAGAAGTGGGAGGGGGGAGAGTTAACTTTATAGCGAAGACATATCCATAACCAGCATCAGCGCAAGGATCTGCACTCGCAACAACAGACACACACGAAAGCAAAACCACACCGATTGCCACACTATATTTATTCATAACACACCCCATATGTTAACCTCATTATGTTAACCCCATTATAGGAAATAAAATGTGTTTTTGCCGAAACAGTTTTTTAAAGGTGTGATATTTCAATTGATTGGGACGATGTTTTAGATTTTCCTTTTGCCTAAACAGCAATCCGCGCAGCCTCTCGACGAGCTGCATCGTCTGTTTGTGAATCGGGGAATCTCGGCGACATTAAAATAGGGGAAAAAAATCCCACATGTAATTCATCTCTTGCCACAACCACCGACATTCGCGCCTCTGGAATGCGTGAACGCATCGATTGAATCATTCTCAAAATGATATTGCATTGACAATCGGGAATAGTAATACGCCCACGCAATTCGCGCAGCATAAAATTAAAAATATATCCGATGCCATACATATCTTGATTGGGATGAGCAGGCGTATTCTCGCCTTTTGTTAATTCAGGTGCGATGTGACCATATTCTGCTTCAATAGATCTGGTTTTTGTATTCTGCTGTTCTATGAGCGGAAAACTATAAGGATAAATAACCTTACCAATTTCTGCCGGCAATGCTAAATCAATGGTCTGACAAATTCCTGTCTCTGGATTATAAATAACATTAGGAGGTTTCACATCACCATGCACGGCGCGAAGTTGATTGTGTATACGATTAAACTCAACCAGCAATGCAATAAACACTTTAACGAGCTCTGTCATTGAAGATGGCTGGACAGCAGAAAGAACCGTGCCCTCAAAAAAACGCATTATCATTATGGGTTTTGCGGTAGCTGGTTGAAAGTGAGGAGTATAACCAAAACCATAAAATATCTTATTCCAATTCGCTTCTGTTACAAAATTGGGTCTTTCATCATCTGCATGTGCAATTTTAAGAACAATAGACGCCGGCGCAAGGCAATTAGGTGTGGTTGTATCAAAACGATACGCTGTTGAAAAATCACCTTCGCCCAATTTACCCTTACATAGATACAATGCATTATAAAATCTAAAACAATTTCCAGGAGGACAATAATTCGAAAACGTTGGGGCTAATCCAACGATAGACTGTCTTGACATAACCAATTCCTTTTAGTGTCACGAATTTTTTGTAAGATATATTATCTATTCATCCTCTACTGCTAACAGCTGGGCGTTTCCACCCATTGCCGTGGTATTAATTGTCATCGTACTTTCTCTGCATAAACGCAGTAAATAATGCGGACCACCCGCTTTCGGTCCCGTGCCTGATAAACCACAACCACCAAACGGTTGAACGCCCACCACTGCACCCGTCATCGAACGATTCACATAAATATTACCTGTTTTAATGTGTTTTTCAATCTCTTTAATTGTGTGATCAATACGACTTTGAATGCCGAAGGTTAATCCATAACCCAGCTGATTAATGTCATCAATCACAGACAATAATTCTTTTCGTTTAAATCGAATCACGTGCAATATCGGCCCAAACACTTCTTTTTCTAAAATCGATAACGACGGAATTTCGAAGGCAATTGGTGCGATAAAGGTGCCATTGTTTGTATCAGGCGCAAGCTGCATTTGCGCTATGAATACAGCCTTTTTATGCATTTCATCAATATGCGCTTGCAATACTTTTTGCGCGCCTGCATCAATCACAGGACCCACGTCTGTTGCTAAATAAGCGGAATTATCCACTTGCCAAGTTTGCATCGCACCTGCAAGCATCACATTAAATTCATCCGCAATGTCTTCTTGAATAAATGCAATGCGTAATGCAGAACACCGCTGCCCTGCACTGCCAAATGCAGATAACATCACATCACCAACCACTTGTTCCAATAGTGCCGATGAATCCACAATCATTGCATTCATGCCACCGGTTTCTGCGATCAATGGAACGATAGCGCCTTTACGATTTGCTAATGTGAGTTGAATAGATTTTGCGGTTTCAGTGGAGCCTGTAAATAAAACACCAGAAGATCTTTCATCTGCAATTAATGCATTACCAATTTTACCGCCAGAACCGGGCATTAATTGTAAAACAGATTTTGGCACGCCGGCTTGATAAAATAATTCCACTGTTTTTGCTGCAATTAAAGGGGTTTGTGTCGCTGGTTTTGCAATCACGCAATTACCGGTGACCAAACTGGCTGCCATTTGCCCAGTAAAAATCGCCAATGGAAAATTCCACGGACTCACGCAAATGATTGTTCCCACGCCGTGCATACGTAACACATTGGATTCACCCGTCGGTCCCGCCAATGTGTCAGGTGACAATATTTTTCGTGCAATCGTTGCATAATAACGGCAAAAATCGACTGCTTCGCGCACTTCTGCAATGGCATCCGGTAAAAATTTTCCGGCTTCGCGAATTAATAACACCAATAATTCTGTTTGATTGCGCTCTAACAAATCGGCTGTTTTCTCGAGGATTTGCGCACGTTTTTCAACACCTAGCTGATCCCAGGCAAATTGTGCTTGTTTTGCAGCGTTTAATGCATGGTCGACATCGTCGAGATTTGCCATTGCGACGGAGCCAACCACATCATTATGATTATTGGGATTGCATATCGTTTTGAGTTCTTTCGTGTTTTGAGACGCGGTAGAGTTGAGAGACGCGATAAATCGCGTCTCTACGAATTTTTCCATATTCAGCATTAATTCAGATAATCGATCCACTTGCGTCACATCAAATCCACGAGAATTGATTCTGCCATCGGGATAAATATTTTTTGGTAATGGAATTTTGGTGTTGGGAATAGAAGACAATCCCATTAATTTATCGATCGGACATTGCGTTAACGATTCAATGGGAATAGCGCGATTCGCAATTTGATGCACAAAAGACGTATTCGCACCATTTTCTAATAAACGTCGTACCAAATACGGCAATAAATCTTGATGTTGTCCCACCGGCGCATAAATACGACTGGCCGCACGATATTTATCTGAACTCACCAACACATTATGCAAAGGTTTTCCCATGCCTTGTAAATTCTGAAACTCAAATGAAAAAGATTTGCTGCGTGTCATCCACAAAATCGCAGCAACGGTATAAGCATTATGTGTCGCAAATTGCGGATAAATCGCTTCTTGGGCGGATAATAATAATTGCGCGCATGCCAAATAATTAATATCCGTTGATACTTTACGCGTAAAAACAGGGTAATTATCAAAACCACCGACTTGCGCACTTTTAATTTCTGTATCCCAATATGCACCTTTCACCAAACGCACGCATATTTTTTTATGGTGCATGTGCGCTAAATCAATTAAATATTCCAGCACGGCATATGCACGTTTTTGATAGGCTTGCACCGCTAAACCCAAACCGTTCCACTCTGCAAAATCAGGATCAGTAAATACCGCTTCAAAAATATCGAGTGACATATCTAATCGAAATGCTTCTTCGGCATCTACAGTGACAAACACACCGACACTTTTCGCCTGTAATGCCAGTGTTTTTAATCGATCAATTAAAAATGGAACTACTGTTTCACGTTTTGAAAATTCGTATCTGGGGTGCAGTGCAGATAATTTTATAGAAATACTGGGGGCGGAAATTTGAGACGCGATAAATCGCGTCTCTACGCCCGGCTCCTGATGCATCGCCAACCCCATTACTTTAATTGCATTTTGATAGGCTGAAAAATAATAATCCGCTTGCACCTGCGTTTTTGCCATTTCGCCCAACATATCAAATGAAAATAAATAGCCTTTTTCTGTGAGCGGTTTTGCATTTTTTAAAGCTTCATCAATTGTTCGCCCAAGCACAAAATGTTCTGACATGATTTTCATTGAGCGACGAATGGCTTGTCGAATCACAGGCTCACCGCAACGCCCAAGTAATCCATACCACGCTTTTTTAAAAACATTGGCTTCAGAATGGTCGGATAATATTTTTCCGCCAATCGATAAACTACGTGTGGTTAAATTGACAAATGTGGATTCGCTCGCGCCGATATGTTTTTCCCAATCTGCGCTCGTTAATTTATCGCGAATTAAAAGATCTTCGGTTTGTTTATCTGGAATGCGCAGCAAACTTTCCGCTAAGCACATCAACACAATACCTTCGTCAGACGATAAATCATATTCTGACATTAGGGCATCAATACTGGTTTGCTCGTTTTTGCCGCCGCGTACAGTGTTGACCAAGTCCGTTGCAATATTTTCAATTTCACGCTTGTTTTCGGGTGTAAACTGTAATCGTGCGAGCAATGATTCTACGCACGTTGTTTCATCGGCGTAATATAATTGTGTGATTGCATCGCGAAGGGGTGATTGCTTGGGCAATCCATTTTTAAAAAGCAACATGGAGATATTCCTCACTCTTTCGTAGAGACGTCGATTTATCGCGTCTCAGATCTTCGACTCACACTGAACGGTAAATCGAAGATCTGAGACGCGATGAATCGGCGTCTCTACGCAAACCGCTTAACACTTTCATTAATTTCCTTCGCAGCCGCCGCTTTATCTAACCAATCTCCAATTTTCACCCACTTATTCGGCTCTAATTTTTTGTAATGCTCAAAAAAATGTGTAATGGTTTTTAACATGACTTCTGGCACATCGCTTAATTCTTTCATATGCGCATAATGAACACACGCCTTTTCAATCGGCAACGCCAGCACTTTATAATCTTCGCCCGCTTCATCTGTCATTTGCAAAACACCCACCGCGCGACAACGCATCAAACATCCGGCTTGCACAGGAAATGGTGTCATCACCAAAACATCCACTGGATCACCATCATTCGATAACGTATTGGGAACAAATCCATAATTACACGGATACTGCATCGTTACCGACATAAAGCGATCGACCATTAACAACCCACTGTCTTTATCCATTTCGTATTTCACAGGTGTACTGTTAGCAGAAATTTCAATAATGACATTAAAATCGTCGGGGATTTTACGACCCGGTGAAATTGCGCTAAGTGCTGACATAATCATGACCCTTCAAGTAAATTAAAATTGGGAAATGGTAACATATTTATGAAAATAGAAAAAATACTGATTGAGTCACTGACAGGACTAATTCCTTCTCTGCTTTATTTTCAAAGGGTGAGGCATGGACTATTCCCTTTACCTAAAAGAATGATGGGTGAAGTTTTCACACGGACTGTTCCCTCTCCCCCTTGGGGGAGAGGGTTAGGGAGAGGGGGTTTTAAATACACTTCAATCTTTCAACCTCACGATAAATATCTTCCATCACATTATCCAACCGCATCGCAACATCATTATTCCAATAACGCAGCACTTTAAAACCTTGCGTCTGCAAAAAGCGTGTTCTATTTTCGTCATAATGCATACGCCAATTATGCTGACCACCATCAATCTCAATGATCAATCGGATTTCATAACATACGAAATCGACAATGTATTTTCCAATGGGGCGTTGTCTTCTGAATTTACAATTGAGTAATCGACGATTTCTCAGACAGTGCCATATTATTTTTTCAGGTGTGGTGTTGTTTTGTCGCAATGATCGCGCGCGGTTTATTAATTCTTTTTGGGGGATTTTTAAATTCATAAAGAGCATTTTATGAATTTTTTTTGGAAAATTAACCTCGTGTTTTTTTAAATACCCCCTCACCCTAACCCTCTCCCCCAAGGGGGGAGAGGGAACAGTCCGTGTGAAAACTTCGCTCATCATTCTTTTGGTGAAGAGAATTGGTTGGTGCAAATTTTGCGGCAACCTTGTTACTTCATTCTTTTTTTCTTGAAAAACATTTTTAACAACACGCCGCATTCTTCCGCACACACACCGCCCGTCCAGGGAATCACATGATTATGTCGCGGATCATCCAGCAAATGAAACACGCTCGTCACCGCACCTGCTTTTGGATCATAAGCGCCAAACACCAATCGTTCGATGCGCGCATGAATCATCGCACCGACACACATTGCGCATGGCTCGAGCGTCACATACAGCGTTGTATTTTTTAATCGGTAATTCTCGATAATTTTTGCCGCATTGCGCAGCGCCATCATTTCTGCATGCGCGCTCGGATCATGCAACTGAATCGGTTGATTCCATCCTTCCGAAATTATGTTGTCCTCGCAAACCAATACAGCACCTACCGGCACTTCACCTTCATTTTCAGCTTGTTGTGCGAGCATTAATGCATGCTGAATAAATTGTTGATCGTTTTTTGAAGTCATGAACGCATATTACCCCTGAAAACACGGTATTGCAAAATCCCCCGCTCATGATAAATTGACGCTGTTATTTAAATAAAATAATCTTTGATATTTCTAGAGCCTACAATGCGATAAGGCACCGAAGGCGCGCCTGACACAGAGAATAAAAAGTAATGTTTTATGGGCCCATATTGTTAGGCGAAGATACCTCTTCCGATAATGCCGTTGGAGAAGATGCTGCTGCATTGGAATCTCTTGCTAAGAACAAAGCACAAGCGGCGCTTTGCAATGATTTTGTATGGTCGTATGATATGCTCGCAAAATTCCGAGCAATAATCTCATACTTATGTTGAGACGGCACATCCGTCATATTTATAAGACGTAATTCAAGAAACCGATCCATAAACCATTGCTTATTAAAATCACCTCCTATATTCTCAAAAAATATATGCAAACAGAATTCCTTAATGATTTGATGATTATCAGACACTGACTTTTTAAATTCCGAACAATTCCATAGGTCAGGACAAGATTGCTCACAATAAGCCATAAAGAAATCATATCGATAAAGCAGGTTATATAGTAAGGGAAAAAATACACGAAATTCTGCATCGCAAAAATTCAAGAAAGGATAAGGTATCAGAGGAAGATGAGGTGTGATGTTATTATAAGCAAAAATAGGTTCACTGATAAAGTCGATAATGGCGCAAGAATTACTTTCATCCCGTAATAATGGCAATGTACGTATTAAGCTTACGTTTTCTAGCATAGTTTTTACTGTTATGAACAAAAAGAATTGTGGCAATAATTGATGAGCGATAGCTACAGATTTATTTGACAGTGTATTCAAAGCAGAAACGAGCAACCGTTGTGTATTGTAAATTTCTAGCCATTTTATATGATTCGGAGAGGATTGATTGATTTCTGGGGAATTTATATAACCCTGTAATTTTAAAAAAATCACCTGCATTTTTGCATGGTATCGATTACCCATCTCCTTGCAATATGCCAGCATTAATCTGCGATATTCTTCTGCAGCGGGTACCGACATTTCTCCGCGTGAAATTTCTCTTAATCTATGATTCCAATCTTGCGATGTATGACGCTTTATAGTTTCTATATATTCTACTACATGCTCATTGTTTTCGTTTGCGCACTCAGTTTTTATTGTTGCGCGATCAGCTGTTTCCGATGCTTCTAAATTGCCGCGCAACACTTGGCGGTGTTGTAAGAAAAATGATGTTATTTTTTCAGCACGGGCTCGTTCTAATGTGGTACGCTTATCCCGCTCTTGCATCTCAGCATAATACAATCTCATTGCTATAAACTGAAGCCGCTCATCTGTCGAAATAAAATTGCGCTGCTTTCGTTCCGCTTCTGTGTAAATATTTCTCGCTCCAGAATTGAATCGGTCATTACCCAAGATGGCACGCCGCCCTGCTGCTTCTGCTAAGTTTAATGCAATAATTGCTTTTTCATTGTTTAGCGGTTCCAGCGCAGTAGCATAAAATTCTTCAATCTCATCGCGCTCATTAAATTCTTGCGAGGTTATTTCATCAATTTTTTCGTTAATCATTTGCCGAGGTGAAGCGTTTAGAGATTGTTGAGTGACCCTGCGAGTGATTGTTTGTATTAACTCCCATTGATCAACCGGAACTCGATACTGATTTTCTATGTCACTGCGCGCCGCAGCTTCTGCGGCCTGTAATGCATCGTGTTGTAATGTGCCACCTATTTTGGTTGATGGATCTTTTGAAGAAACAAAAGAATATGGGTTATTACGATAACCACCTGCTGTTTGTTGGGCGGCTGTAGTGTCTGCTAAATTAGTCAGTCGAATTCGAGTACGCTCAAAAGCAGCATTCACATAGGCATGATTCATCCCGGCGCAAATTGCTGCCCGATAAACTTCAGCAGCTGATAGCATATCCGCTGCTTCGTTCATTGATCTTAGAAAATCATATCCGCGTGACATATAACCCCCTGGATAATAGCTATTTTATTGACTAACAAAATAGTATCATTGGGATATTAACAATTTATTAAACAAAGGGTTATTCCTGCAATTACCGTAGCGAAATTGCGCAATTTCACCACTCACTGTGAGGAGAATGATTCTCTCATTGGCAAAGGCGAGAGTCCTTCTTCCCTTGGTGGCATCGCCGTTACGGATGGCGACACAACCATAGCAGGAGGTGTTGCTGCCAATGGGAAGAGTGTCGCTCTTCCTGCAAAAATGTGTTGTCCAGCAAAGACTTCATTGATGGGTGAAATACCATTCGCACTGGGAGATAAAGCGGATTCCAGCAGATCACGAGCGGCATCTTGCAATGGTTTTACAAAGTCTTGCGATTTTATTAAAAAATCGTCAACCAGTTCTTTATACCCAGGCGACACGCCTCCTTTGTTTATCTCATTAAAATCTATTGTTGAGAGTGGCTCAATAACCGAACGTTCATCAAAACCGAGGTCTCCTGCATTCTGCAGTAAGCGCAAACAGCAGTCTGAAATGATATTTTTATTTGTAGATATTAACCGTGCAAGTTCCTTATCTTCAACACCACAAGATTGATATAAAGCATACTGATAATACGCTTCAAAAAGGTGGTCTAAAAATACTTGAAATTTTCTATCACGCCTAAAAGGATAAGCCGTAAAACCCTTTTTATCAGCAAAGATAAAATTTTCGATTAAGTCAAGAATAGGGCGAGCATCGATAGCAATCAATTGACTATAAATATTCTTGCTTTTTATCATTACTTTAACTGTCTTAAACAACAATACTAATGTCGCGATGTTGGATTCTTCCTGCAATTTATTCAAGATATTAGCCAGCAAATACTGCGTATGGGAAATATACAGACAACTGTTTTGTTGGAGAAAAGGAATGCATGTCAATTCTAATTCTCGAAAAATATGTAGCATTTTTTCGTGATATAAATTACTCAACATTTTGCAATGCGTCATCATTAATCGATGATACTCTTGTGCGGCAGGTACTGATCTTTCTCCGAGTAAAATTTGCGCTAAGGCAACACTCATCTGACATTCCGCACGTTTTTTACGTGAGGCTTCAGTTTCTATTATTTTTTTATGTGCATCATAATTTGTTTTTCTGTATTCTCCTTCCTCGCTTTTTATTTCTTCACGAGCAAGGGTTTCCGTCGCGTTAACCCATGTTTGACGATGCTGTGAGAAAAGTAATGTTATTGGCTTACGATATTCTTTTTCTAATTTAGCGCGCTCTTTAGTCTCTTCATTATTCAATTCCTCCTTTTCGCACTCAAATTCCGCTTGCTGATTCCATTGAGCTCTAATAATTTTATTTTGTTCTATGGTAGCGGTACGCCCCTTATTTTCTGTTATCCTTAAATAATCTTGTTCAATTACGCTACGTCCAGCGGATTCTGCTATTATAGGTTCATTTATTGAAATCGTTTCTTTTTCGTGCGTCATTTGCTGATGTAATGCGCTTAATTCAACATCGCGCGCTTGTTCAATTACATTCCGTTCTTCATTTTCCACCAATTCATTTATCGCTTGCAATCTATGTGTCATGTATAAATTTTTTATTTGCGCTCTATGATTGAACAATGAAGTTCTATTCGCATTATATTGACGTTCTATATCAAGACGTACTGCAGTTTCTGCGTGTGGTAAAGCATCTTGCAGCATCATAATGTGCTGTATCTGAATTAATTCATTTACCAATTGATGTATCGATTCAAACCTTAGATGTGTCGATTCAAACCTTATATGATTGCGTGCGACGAATTCTTCTGAGTTTATTTCGGCTGTCTTAATGGATGACAGAATGCCGCCCACCCTGCTTCCCGTTAATGGGATTCGCGAGTGAATGAAATCATATGGATCATATCGATACGAACCGTTAATTGTTTGAGCTAAGGCAATATCGAAAACAATATTTATGCGGTCATTTCTTACCCCTGCATTATTTGCTTCCGAAAATGCTGCTTCAGCCAGCAATAAATTGCCTGCTTGACCTGCTGCCTGAATTATCCGAATCATAGCAATCCGGTAGGCGATATTCGTGTCTTCGTCTCTTACGCCGGCGCTGATTGCTTGCTGAAACGCTGTTTGAGCCAGCAATAGATTCCCTAATTGACCCGCCGCCGCAATCACGCTGATTCTAGGCGTACGAAAATCTTGTAAATTTGCTACATGATCCATGCGTGACATAAACACCTCTGAACTCAAGAAATACTCGCTGAATGGTAACAAGGAAACATTAACGATTTATTAATGCAAGATTAACAATTTATTAAAACAAAACATGAAAACGCACATTATTCCCACTCAATGGTCGCAGGAGGCTTTCCTGAAATATCATAAACCACGCGCGAGACATGTGGCACTTCGTTGAGAATTTTATTGCTGACATGCGCTAAAAATGCATGTGGTAATTGCGCCCATTCGGCCGTCATAAAATCAGACGTTGTGACAGCGCGCAATGCAATAACATAATCATAACAACGCGCATCACCTTTCACACCCACTGATTTGACAGGTAAAAACACGGCAAATGCTTGAGCAGTTTGATCATATAAATTAAATTCACGTAACACTTGAATAAAAATATCATCGGCGTGTTGCAAAATAGTGACGTATTCTTTTTTAACGTCACCCAAAATACGTACACTCAATCCCGGCCCTGGAAACGGATGACGATACACCATCTCACGCGGCAAACCCAATTGCACGCCGAGCGCACGTACTTCATCTTTAAATAATTCGCGCAAGGGTTCGATTAATGCAAATCGCATATTTTCAGGCAATCCACCGACATTGTGATGTGATTTAATCACATGCGCTGTGCCTGATGCTGTTTTTGCAGATTCAATCACATCAGGATAAATCGTGCCTTGCGCTAAGAATTGGATGCCTTTTAATTTTTCGGATTCTGTTTCGAAAATTTCGATAAATAAATTACCGATGATTTTTCTTTTCTCTTCAGGATCCGTTTTATTTTTTAATGCATCGAAAAATAAATCTTGCGCATTCACGCGAATGACTTTAACGCCTAAATTATCGGCAAAAATACGCATCACGTGATCGCCTTCGTTTAAGCGCATTAAACCGGTATCGACAAATACACAGGTTAATTGATCGCCGATGGCTTCATGTAATAACGCGGCTAATACGGAAGAATCAACGCCGCCGGATAAAGCGAGCAATACTTTTTCTGATCCGACTGTTTTGCGAATATGATTAATATTGTCTGCGATAATATTTTTGGTGGTCCAAGTTGATTCGCAATGACAAATATTTTTGACGAAATTATGTAATATTTGCGTGCCGTGTTTGGTGTGGGTGACTTCGGGGTGAAATTGCACGGCGTAGAATTGTCGTGTTTCATCGCACATGGCGGAGATCGGCGCATTATTTGTTTTTGCAATAACCGTAAATCCTGCGGGAATTTTTATGACGTGATCACCGTGACTCATCCAAACATCAATACTGTCAAAAATGTCTTGAAATAAGGCATTTTTTGAATCAATCTCGCTTTTTGCCAATCCAAATTCACGCTTACTGCTGGCTTCAACTGCACCACCTAATTGTGCTGCCATGGTTTGCATGCCATAACAAATACCTAGAACAGGGACACCTAATTCAAAAATTATTTTGGGTGCGCGCGGTGTGTGATGCTCAATCACTGTTTCAGGACCGCCGGATAAAATGATTCCATTGGGATTAAATTTTTTAATGGTTTCTTCGGAAATATCGGGGCGCATTAATTCGCAATAGACACCGATTTCACGGATGCGACGTGCAATCAATTGCGCGTATTGAGAGCCGAAGTCGAGGATGAGGATTTTGTGTTTGTGGAGATCTGGGTTCATAAATGTGTTTCACTGTTTTCGTTTAAACTTTCGCGCTTGCTAACGCAAGGGCTTCTAAACTTTATCACTGGGGCAAGCTGTCAGCGGGCACGCGCTAGTGACATAGTTTAGAAGCACTTGCGTTAGCAAGCGCGAAGGAAATTTACCGCTCCCTCGAATAATTCGGCGCTTCTTTTGTAATCTGAACATCATGCGCATGACTTTCATTCATGCCTGCATTCGTGATTCGCACAAATTGCGCGTGTTTTTGCATATCTTGAATGGTGGGTGCGCCAACATATCCCATACAAGAACGCAATCCACCCGTTAATTGATGCAATACATTGCGCAATGACCCTTTATACGGCACACGTCCCTCAATGCCTTCTGGCACATATTTTCCGACAGAATCATCCATTTTTTCTTGAAAATAACGGTCATGCGAACCATGTTTTTCAGACATAGCGCCCACCGATCCCATACCGCGATACGCTTTGTAAGAACGGCCTTGATACAAAACCACTTCACCGGGCGCTTCTTCTGTGCCCGCAAATAATCCGCCAATCATAACGCACGATGCACCTGCTGCGATGGCTTTACACACATCACCTGAAAAACGAATACCGCCATCAGCAATCACAGGAATATTTTTTTTATGCACGGCTTTTACAACATCAGCAATTGCTGAAATTTGTGGCACACCAATACCAGTCACAATACGGGTTGTACAAATAGATCCAGGACCTATGCCCACTTTAATCGCATCAACACCCGCTTCCATTAATGCAATCGCAGCATCAGATGTGGCAATGTTGCCACCCATAATCGCTTGGTGCGGATAATTTTTTTTAATCCATTTGATTGTGTCAATGACGCCTTTTGAGTGTCCATGCGCAGTATCTACTACAATAATATCAACACCTTCCGCAACCAACGCAGCGACGCGATCACCTGTTTCTGCGCCCGTTGTAACAGCAGCACCCACACGCAATTGTCCATTTTCATTTTTCGTTGCCAATGGTTTTGCTTGTGATTTTAAAATATCTTTGACCGTATACATGCCGCGCAATTCAAAATCATCATTTACAATTAAAATTTTCTCAACACGGTGTTGACGAAACAAAGCCATTACTGCGTCACGCGAAACACCTTCTTTTACAGTGATTAATCGATCTTTTTTCGTCATCACATTTGAGACAAGATTATCATAATTATTTTCAAAACGAATATCGCGACTCGTCACAATGCCAACTAATTTTTTACCTTCGACAACGGGCATACCAGAAATATTGTTTTTCTCGGTGATTTCGATCAATTCACGAATGGTAGTGTTGGGTGTAACCGTTATAGGATCTTTGACAACACCGCTTTCGAATTTTTTAACTTTACGCACTTCTCGCGCTTGCGCTTCAATTGACATATTTTTATGTAAAATACCTAAGCCGCCCTCTTCTGCGATTGAAACTGCCAACTGATGCTCGGTGACCGTATCCATCGCAGCAGAAAGAATAGGAATATGTAATTCAATATCGCGTGTTAAGTGTGTTTTTAAAGACGCGTCTTTGGGCAAAATATCGGAATATCGAGGGAGTAGAAGTACATCATCAAACGTTAATGCGTCATCTAGAATTTGCATTGACTCATCTCATCGTGGTGGTTGAGTAAATGCAAGGCATTGTAGCGTAAAATGATGTTCAACGCTATACTGATGACTATGACACAACTCAATGAAAATAATTTAATCTGGATCGATCTTGAAATGACGGGTTTAGAGCCTGAAAAAGATCGTATTCTTGAAATTGCGACGATCGTGACGGATGCTGAATTAAATATTCTTGCTGAAGGTCCTGTTATCGCCATTCATCAAACACAAAGCATTTTAGACGAAATGAACAGTTGGTGCGTTGAGCAACACGGTAAATCGGGTTTAACGCAACGCGTTCAAGAAAGCAATGTCTCAGAAAGTGCTGCAGAAAAAGCAACTTTAGAATTTTTAAAAAAATACGTGCCCGTTAAAACATCGCCAATTTGTGGCAATACCATTTATCAAGACCGTCGTTTTTTATTTAAATATATGCCGGCACTTGAAAATTATTTTCACTATCGGCAACTGGATGTCAGCACATTAAAAATTCTCGCGCAAAAATGGGCGCCGGAAATCATGAAAGGGTTTTCGAAAAAATCAACGCATTTGGCGTTGCAGGATATACGCGATTCTATCGAAGAATTACGATATTATCGTTCGAATTTTTTAAAATAGTTGTCGGTTGTCAGTGGTCGGTATGCCAGAGATATGGTTTTGACCACCGACAACGCACACAAACTCTCGCGTTCCCAGCAAAAATCAGTGTAAAATAAAATCACATTCTCTTTGAAAAGGAAATCCTATGTTGGCCATTATTGCTATTGTAATCGCGTATCTTTTAGGTTCTGTTTCTTGCGCCATTATCTTATCCAAAGTGCTTAAGACACCCGATCCACGCACAGAAGGCTCAGGCAATGCGGGTGCCACGAATGTGCTACGTATCGCAGGAAAATATCAAGCGGCGTTGGTGTTAGTGGGTGATGCTTTGAAAGGTTTGGTTGCTGTTTTAATCGGGCATTTATTTCATGTGTATGGATTTATGCTTGGTATTGTTGCATTTGCTGCAGTTCTCGGACATGTTTACCCGCTGTATTTTGGTTTCAAAGGGGGTAAAGGTGTAGCAACAGCTATTGGTGCTGTATTAGGATTATCGCTGATTTCAGGCATTTTAATGGCAGCTGCTTGGGGTGCGATTGCGTTTACGATGCGTTACTCTTCGCTCGCTTCATTGGTTACCGTGATTTTAGCGCCGATATTTTTATTGATTTTCAGTCATGCTTCCTACTTTCTTCCGGCTGTTTTGATCGCGGCATTGGTGGTTTGGAAACATAAAGACAATATTAAAAGATTGCAAAATAAAACGGAAAGTAAGATTACGTTTTGATTTTTTTGTGGAGACGCGATAAATCGCGTCTCTACGAAACTCATGCCAATTTATTAATGCATTACTGGATAAACACGCAATTCTTCAACCAATCTACCATCATAAAATACTTTGACAGAATACCCATGCTGTCTTTTTGAAATTGTATACTTGCTGTCTTTCACATAATGATGGCCATCTTTAAGATATCCGTCACAGTAAGAATGACCCGCAACAACACGTGACTCACCATGCATTACTTTTCCATTAGAAAACATATATTTTTCAGTTGAAATACCATTACTTAAATGACGCTCCACATTAAATGCTTGGTGCGTTTTTTTATTCACAACATGTGCGTAGGGTGTTGCGTTTAAATACGCTGCACAAGGCACGGCGGAATGTGTATGCGCTACGGCGGATAACGATAACAGTGAAGCTATGGTTGCGACGATTACTTTTTTCATAAAACATCTCCTTATGGTTTATTGAAAATTTTTGTTGAGACGCGAAGAATATAGTCTCTACAATCACGCTAATACAAAATCAATTTGACGATCATCCAAATTTACTTTCGCAACCAGCACACGGATTTTATCACCCAGACGATACGACGTATTACCTGATTTTCCGCGTAATGCATGATGCGTTGCATCAAATTGGTAGTAATCATTTTTCAACGCAGTCACATGCACCAATCCCTGCACATAAATATCTTTTAATTCCACAAATAAACCAAAGCCAGTCACATCCGCAATAAATCCATCGAACGTTTGCCCTACTTTATGCTGCATATAATCGCATTTTAACCAATCCGTTGCATCGCGTGAGGCACGATCCGCACGACGCTCTGTCATCGAACAATGCTCGCCAATCAACTCTACTTTTTCTGCAGCCAATGGAAATTTAGATGCTTTGCGTTTGGCAATCGCATGTTTTAATGCACGATGAATTAATAAATCAGGGTAACGACGAATCGGCGATGTAAAGTGACAATAACTTTCATACGACAATCCAAAATGCCCGCGATTATCGGTGGAATAAATCGCTTGTCTCAATGAGCGCAACATCACTGTTTGAATTAATTGCGCATCATCTCGTTTGGAAACCCGCTCTAATAATTTGGCATAATCTTTCGGTGTGGGTGTGTCACCACCGGTTAATCGCAATGAAAATGATTTTAAAAAATCGCGCAAGCCCAATAATTTATCGGGCGTTGGTAAATCATGCACACGATAAAGCACTGGAATGCCTGTTTTTTCAAGGTATTTTGACGTGCATTCATTGGCAAGCAACATCAACTCTTCAATGATTTGATGCGCCACATTGCGACGACGCGCAACGATACGATCAATTTTGCCGTCATCACTAAATAAAATTTGTGTTTCCGTGGTTTCAAATTCAATCGCACCACGCAATTGTCGTTGCATTAATAATTTTTTAAATACGCTATGAAGATTATTTAAATCGGATGTTAATTTTTTATCAGCCGTTTCTTTGTTCGCTAAAATCGCTGCAACTTTTGTGTAGGTTAATCGTGCTTGAGAATGAATAATCGCATCATCAAAATGATACGATTGCACTTCACCATCCGCATTTAAAATAATTTCGCTGCACATCACCAAACGATCTACATTCGGGCGTAGTGAACACAATTCATTTGATAATTTTTCAGGCAACATGGGAATCACGCGCGACGGAAAATACACGGAATTTCCGCGAGATTTTGCTTCTGTATCCAATGCAGAATCCGTTTGCACATAATGCGCGACATCGGCAATGGCAACAAACACACGCCATCCATTATTATCTAATGGTTCGCAATAGACGGCATCATCAAAATCTTTCGCATCTTCGCCATCGATTGTCACGAATGATAAATGACGTAAATCACGGCGATTTTTTAAATCATCTGCAGAAACAGTGCTGGGTAATTTTGTTGCTTGATCTACTACTGCGGATGGAAATTGAAAGGGTAAATTATGCGCGCGAATAGCTAATTCCACTTCCATACCCGGCGTTAACTGATCACCCAGCACCTCAACCACTTCACCGATTGCTTGTCTGCGCGCGGTGGGTTGTTCAACAATTTTTACAACAACAAAATCACCCGATTTGGCAGCACCTTCAGAACCTTTGGGCACAATGATTTCTTGTGTAATAGATTTACTGTTTGGATCAACAAACGCAACGCCATTTTCAATTAAAAAACGGCCTGCTAAATGCTCGGTATTGCGTTCTAAAACCTCAACAATCACGCCTTCGGGTTTGCGTCCTGGTTTTGAAATCACACGTACCAATACGCGATCATCATTAAATACTTGACGCATTTGGCGGGCATGCAAAAAGACATCTTGACCGCCCGCTTCAGGAATCAGCCAGCCAAAACCATCACGGTGCGCTTGCACAAACCCCGCAACCAACGACATCCGATCAACCAAACCATAATGATTTTTGCGGTTAATCACCAATTGCCCGTCGCGCAACATCGCTGACAAGCGACGTTCCAAACCGTTGTGTTCTTCAGGTGCTTTTAGGTCAAATGCCTTTAATAAATGCTCAAAACTCGCAGGTTTTTTGCGTTCTCGCAAATAGGCGAGAATAAATTCACGACTGGGAACTGGGAATTCGTAGGTTTGTATTTCGCGTTCGCGGTAAGGGTCTTGTTTGTAATTTTTTTTAATTTTCTTTGACACGATGGTAAGTTACTCAAATGGATAGATTAGTATTTAAGTCTTATTATCCATTGAATTTGCCTTTGATGCATCAATTATCGACGATCTTTCGTAGAGACTATATTCATCGCGTCTCAAATCTACGACATTTTAAACCCTCTTTTACGCATCCTTGGCTCCAACGCCGGAAACAACACATTTTCAACCACCCAATAACCACCCATCATCGGATTTTTAGAATCAAATTGACCAAATTGACACACATGCAGCACTTTTTTACACGGAACGCTCGGCATACCGCCTGATTTTTTAGCAATCTGACACTGCAAACCAAACACACGCTTTGTCACGAGCAACGCCGACCAATGATTCGGAAATAACTCTGATGCCCACCCTGCTCCCATGCCCACCTGCTTTCTCTGATGATTCAACCAAATAGGATGTTTTGACGTATTTTCGATAGCATACAATCGCGGCTTTGCCGTGTGTTGTGAAAATAATGACACCGATTTGTGCGAATATTTAATGCCAGATACCTGACACTGTTTCGCAAACTGTGTATTCGCAAAAGCAATCACGGGTAATGCTGACAGACATAATATTATTTTTTTCATGATAACCACCTCGGTATAAATTGATCCGCTGTTTTTAAACTTTTTACCTGCGCACGATAATCAGGAATGACACATGCTACCATTTTCCAAAAAGAAATCGAGTGATTTAAATGCACTGTGTGACATAATTCATGAATTAAAATATATCGCGCTAAATTTTCCGGTAAAAATAAAATCTTATAATTAAGTTGAATGTCTTTTTTCGCTGTGCAACTGCCCCACACTGTTTTTTGCGCGCGAATACTTAATTTTCGAAAAGGTAAATGATATTGTGTTGATAGCTCATTTAATGAATTACCTAAGATTATTTTAGCCTGTTTTTTAAGCCATTTTGTGATCGTTGGCACACACACAGAAAAATCCGTTATCGCACCATAAAAAATAATTTTATCTTTTGTGCATTTTGACGAAACGCAAACGCTCGACTCAATCGGCCGATAAATAATATCGATGGCTTTATTGATGGCGCGTAGCTCAAGTGTTGATGGCAAACACTGTTTATTATCTTCGCGCAAATCGATTTGAAATTTCGCCGCCTGTTTTTCAACCCACTCACGGTTTTCATTTAAAAACGCCATTACATCAAACGAACGTTTTCTATCGGGAATAACGACTTCCAAACCGCTGCCAGAATAAATACGCAAAGACATATTTTTAGCACGTTTGCTGCGACGGATTTTGTAGTGTGGTGGCCAGAGAGAATTCAACACCAATTTTCAACTTTTAATGCTGCAATACGTTTAAATTCTTTTCCGTTGTTGGTGACTAAAGTGACATCAAGTGATAATGCATGCGCTGCAATCCAAAGATCATTTCCACCAATTATTTTTCCTTTTTTTTCAAGCAAGCTTCGTATTTTTCCGTAATGTTGAACAACTTCAACTGGTAATGACAATGGCGGTATAATCTCTGTTAATAGCGCTAATTTTTGAATCGCCCTTTGGTGAAAATCGCTTTTATTTGCGCCATTCAACAGCTCACCATAAGTGATTATTGACATCGCAACCTCACCTGATGATGTTTTGTTGAGATGCTTAAACACACTGTCATGTGTTTTATTCATAATATAAATACAAATATCAGTGTCCAATACATATTTCAATCCCATTTGATATCCCTTTTCTTCGGCGGTAAATCATTTCGACCTTCGGGCATAAACTCACCTGGCAAATCAGGTAATGATTTCAATGCCTCTCCTAACGAAACATGAATTTTACGAATGACAATGTCATCATCACGCATAAAAATAATTACCGGACCAGCGTCATGACAAAAACCTTTCGGCAAACGAACAGCCCACGAATTACCTGATTTAAAAACCCTTGTTTTTCGCATGCGCATTGGAACCCCCTGTTTCAGCATCATTGTATATATAATAAGTATATACAATATTGATAGGGTTGTCAAACTCAATGTTCTGATTTTTTAGATAGTTAGAGAAATCATTTCGGGAGAATCATTGCGTTGACCCACCCTATTTCCATAGTGTTGAAAAAGCCTGCGTACTTGCTTCAAATTACATTCAACCGTTTCTCCACGTAGAAGAGCATTAATCCACTCGCGCATGCTATGAGAAGCAAGCATCGCACACAAAATCGTATTTGGAACGCACAAAGAAAAAGTCGACCCGCCTGCTTGAATTGTAAATTTTGTGTGGGGAATATTATTGTGTAATGTCATGCCTCTTGCATCATCATCCACGTAAAGGAGTGGTTGTTCTGCATGCTTCAAGAAATTCAAATGGGCATCAATTCCGTCTATTACCCTAAATAACACGGGATTTTCCTCACTTTCTTTTGTCGCCCCCCTAAGAAGATCTGCTTGAAACTCTTCTAAAAAAAATCTCTGCTCGATTAGGGAAGCGCGATGTTGCGACGCGATTTTAATAATTCCTAAGAATGTATTCGAATCGATCATCTGTGCATGCAAAAGTGGTACTACAACTGGAAGTATTCTGCAGATCAATTCACGCACCATTGGTTTATGGGATTTACTTTGACAAGTCCTAAAGATCTCGGTACACAGTTTTGCCGCTAATGTTTTCGCATCGTTGCTCGCGTCTTGATGAACTAACAATTTCAGATGGTCCAAAAATTTATTTACATCGCCGTATCTTTCATCCATCAGGTGTTTTATTTTTCTATTATCATCATTTTGTATCGCTGCTCTTAAGTAAAGAGAGCCTATCTCAACTATACTAAAAGCTATTTTTGACGCAATTTTTATCGCTGAATCTGCGAGATCATATACGTTATCGTATCGACCTTCTAAAAAGGCCCTCTCAGTGCTGCTAATCAAGGCGAGATATTGTAATCTCACTGCCATCAATGGCAATTCCAATTCTTCGCATTCAATGTCTTCCAAGTTCCGCAGTTCGTGTCTATCGCGGCTTTCAAAGCCCTCAAGTACTAGAAATTGTAATTCTGCCGGGGTTAGTTGACGCAGTGGTGGACGCGACATTGTTTATTCACCTTGTTTTTGGTTATGTAATAATATAACCCGGTTAATCATTTCGGGCGAATTCCTGCGCTTTCTTTTTGATTTGCACAATTTTTCTCTTGCAGCGCAATAATTTCCTGCACATATTTTTTCAGCTCGCCCTGGTTTGCAGCGTCTGGTAAATCCTTTGGCAACGGACCACCACTCGCCAATGAGATTTGAATCTTTTTCACTGCCTCTAATTTGTCTTTCGCAGAATATGCCAAACCTGTCGCAGAACCAAATTTTTCTTTGAAAAGTCTTGTGACATTGTACTGGCCGGTAGAACCATGAAACGTACGATCCGTATATTTATCCCGAGATTCATATTCTGATCTTAGACACGAAAGCACTTGCCCATAATGCACCATTTTTTCTTCATACGTTTTACAATCTTCAAGCGGACGAACATATGCATTGCTAAGCCCCGTTTTCGCATCGTCTTCGCTACTATAATGCAATGCTCTTTTAACAGCAGGGCTTGCTTTTAATCTGTCAGCTGTAATAGGCAATAATCCATCTTTTGCCAAACCTGCCGCTTGAATCGCCATCGCTGCCACATAACGACCGCAATTAATATCATCAGTTATATTTTGCGTATTTAAGCTGTGATAATGTTTGTCGGTAATATGCTTTGGCGAAAAACGGGGATCAAACAGATCGCTTTCTTTAAAAGCATCTGAAAATGTTTGGTCGACTTTTTGAGTGATTATTCTTAAGCAGATATGATTTGCAGCAATCCCTTCGCTAACTTCGGGAATAATGTGGATTGTTTTTTGGGTGGCTAGCGTTTTTGTTGCATGCTTAGCATAATCACGAAGCTGATACTCGAGACGTTTGCCATCTACAGTATCAACAAAATCATCATCTAGATCATCAAGTGCGGGTGGATTAAATCCCGCTTCAATTGCCGTATTTCGCGCCACATTTGCGGCGTCTTTTGTGTTTGTCAGATTTAATTCAGCTGCTCTTAAAGCTAATTCTGCAGCGTCGATCTTTTTTTCTAAGCTCTCAATCTTTTTATCAACTATCTCTATTTTCTCTCTTATCGGGTCATCATCAAGAGCTTGTCGTCTTCTGCTGTAACCATCGCATCGTTCCTTCAAATTTTTCAGCGTAACATCCAATACTGCTAGAATATTTTTATTTTCAGGTAGCTGCAATGTTTCAAAAACAGCCTTTGCATCTCTATACGCCTGAAGCTTTTCTTCAAACACTTTTAAAGGCGCTAATTTAACTTCAATCGCATTATCTATCGATTGTTTCGCAACGGAATCATCCGCCAATAATCGAGAACCAACTTTAGTAAAATAATCATTATCAGGAGACTCGCCATAATTTGTGAGAGTACCATGAACCAAGATCTTTTTATTATCACTTCTTATTAATTTCGCGCAATCAACATCAGGCATTTTTGTATATTTTTCAGTATCCGGTTGTCCTGTTATGTTTATTAAGTCGCTTGCAAAAACAATGTTATCAACAATCGTGTTATTAAAACGTGCTTGGGGCGCTGAAACCTTTTGAGATGTGAGAACATCTTCTGATGCTGGTTGAGATAACTCAAAAAACGTTTGGTCTACGATTTGTTTTACATAACCACGAGGATGCATATGAGCTACCACAAAAATTCCCAGTAACCCAGTTTGCGCTAACTTCGATTGTGCTTCATACTCCTCTGAACCAGGCGCCGGAAGAAATCTCTGTGAGCCTGACCTTATTCTAAATTTTCCTCTTTGATCTTCACTTGTCGACGGATGCGCAATCAATTTTTCAAGCAATTTTCTATAAAGTTCGACAGTCAATACCGAAACGTCAGGCAATTGCCCTTGTGCATAAGGTTCGGGAAAATGGCGTACGACTGGATCAGCCAATGTCACGCCAGAACCAAGTATCACATCTTTGTTTACATTAAAACGCTCCGCTGTGTCCAATAACACGCGCAGATCGTCAATAGTAATACCACCACGCTTATTCTTTAGGTGTCCAGACAGTATACGCAACGTTTGCTTTCTCAATTCGAGATCACTGCTTATCTGCCGTTTTTGCATCTGGTAAATGTAATTAATACGTATATTAGTTACGACTGAATTTTTCCCGTCTAAACTGGTCCATTTAAATCGCATGTCATCAAATTCGTCATTAAACTTCACGCCGCGAAAATCAGTCTGGGCGTCAATGGTATTTGTTATATCAAACCATACTTCACGCAAATCTGTGTTTCTAAAATCAACATTACATAAATCTAAATCTCTTAAATCTGCACCGGACAAATCCAATCCGGATAAATCTCTTTTAACACCCAAAGCATCTGCTAATTCTAACAATTCTTTAACGTATTCATGTTTTTTATGATTCGGTGTTTTAAATTCTAGTAATTTTGCAATTTCTGCTTTGCGTGTATTGTAAGATGTTTGCTTAGACGCAACACCAAGCAACGAATGCGGAGATTTTTTGGCGTTTTTAGTTGCCGGTGATTCACTTAAGTGTAAATCATTATCTAACTGAGTTAATTTTGAATCGATTTCTCTAGGATTGAGACCTGTTGTGGATGCTTCATCATACAACTGCGTTGCGCATAATTTATAATACGTGCGGAGAAATGCTTCTGATGTTGGACCACGTCGATTTTTTTCTGTTTCTTGTAAAATCAATTGGAATTGTTCTTCGTCTGATTTTCCCAGCATGTTTTTGACAATGTCATCTTTTTGAGGAAATTTTTCACGTTGATGTAAAAATTCTGTCACAAAATCTTTCGGATTCACTTTTAATTTGACAGAAATTTCTTGACTCAGGATTTTATGGATACGGGCGGTATAAAGTGCGTTTATGGCTGTTTTTGTAATTTTTTCATTAACATCAGGGGTGATGGAATCATGAAAACAACGATAGCAAGCTTTAGTAAAATTAATTACTGCTTCTTGTTGTTTTTCAAAAGATAAATTAGATTTTGTTTCAAAATGTTTTGCAGCATCATTGGCAATCTTTTCCAGGCTATTTTCTGGATTGTCTTTTGATGCTGTTTGCCATGCCTCGTATTGCGTAATTTTACGCTCTGTTGGAATCATCGAATTCTTCAAAAATTTCAATTCTTCCGCGAACCGTTTGATTAATAAAATATCCGGATTCGAACTGATTAAGCTTTTAAGTGCTCCCATTGAGTTATCTAACATCGTCTGAGATGCGGTTTCCGTCTCTATAGCGTCGTTAACTGCTCTTTTTACCGTATTGATAATTTGGGTGCGGTTTTTCAAAATCTGAACATTTAAAAAATTAAAAAAAGAATTACAACTTAAGGTAAATGTAATCGTGGCCTGTTCTTTCTCTTCGCGGGTTAAATCAGGTTGTTGTGCATAATATTTTGCTGCAGCGGCGGCGACATTTTCGAGACTGCGTTTTGGATCGGATTTCCATCTTTTGTGCTTTTCTATTGCTAGAGCAGCTGTCAATGTCTCTAGATTTGCTAATTCATCATAAAAGCCGAGCCCAAATGATTGATTAAAATTTTCAGCAATTTTTTCCAATTCCCTCAGCTGTGTGAAAATGACATCAAGTTTTGCGCAATTTTCTGCAATTTCTTCAGTATTCCATGCAATATCAGGTATAGCTTGAACGCTCGATGTTTCTGTGGGGATAGTGTCAACAATAAACGAGGAAAACACATTAGCGCACGATGCTTGAGTTAACGTCCTTAAATTAATAAACCATGGTTTTAACAAAATATTATCTAACTTTGTGCGCACCTGCTCTGTAAGTGCACCGTCTCTCGCACGTATAACATTAGCCAATGCAGAATAAAAAAGCATCAAGATGTCCATAGGTGTTTCAGAAGATTGTGAAGTTAAAATCGCCGCTTCTATTGCTTTACAAAATTCTCCGACCAACCATAATTGCTTTTTTATCTGCTCATCAGTTTCCGCGACATTTATCGCCGTTAAAATCTCAACTAAAACATCATCAGCGCGTCTCATTTTTCCACCAGCCTCGCATTATGCGAATAATCAACAAACTACCTGTATTTTTGCATCTGATACTTAAGGTAATATGAATTTTGGTGTTTTTTTAATCAATTCTGACGGTAAGTATTGATGATAAATGGAGATTTTGCTCAACAATGGGGTTTTTTAGGTTTTTTTATTGACTATTTCATTTAAAATCAATGAGAAAGATGAGATTGCCGTTAATTTACATTAGTGGATAAAGTGGGAACTTTGGGTTGTTTCGGAAGCAGCTCAATGATTTTTTCCACGCATTTTCTTAATTCACCTTGTGTTGCAGCTTGTCGTGCTCCGTCAGGCAATGATTCCAAAAATTCTTTATTGATTTCATTGTTTACCTCTAATTGACCAAGGATCAATTCAGCCGCTTGCTTTTTATGTTCTGCAGTATGCCCAAAGCTTGAAAAAAAGCCTGAATGATAAGTGCTTTTTTTCTTAGAAGCGTCGTCACCACTGGTTCGAGCCGTATATTCAGACATTAAACTTTGCAATACTTGCCTATAATGCAGCAGTTTTTTATCATCCGCATCATCAGATTTAAGCGGGCAAACATACACATGCTCAAGTCTTTTTTCAGCATCTTCGTCAGGATGATAATGTTTTGCTCTTGCAACGGCAGGGCTTGCTGCCAAGCTTTCTTTAGTTATCTCCAAATTTGCTTTGACCAAATCCTTAGCTTGTTTTTGCATGACCTTAACACAGAATTGACGAATTTTCTCATGACTATCCAAGCTGATACCAAAGTCACTGGGATCGAAAAACTGACTCTTATTGAAAGCGGTTTCGATTGATTCGCCTGGTTTCTGTGTCACTACTCTTAGTCGAAGATTCCAAATGGTATTATAACCTGTAGCACTCTCCTTTTGGCCTGCATAAATTTGCTCAGGAATAATGTGAATTGTTTTTCTAGTAACTTCTTTACTCTTAGCGTCTTGGATAGTATTTGCAACGATGTTCTCTGCCTGATCAGTAGGGTTTGACACCAAAATCCCAGCGCATAACTGTTTATAGTAATCATCTTTGTTATGCTCGAATATTGACCATGATGAATGAACAATAACGTCTTGTGCATCATCCGCACTCTTTTCACGTGTTACGATTCGATCAATCGCATTCCACTTATACGATCCCTGATTAGGTAGCAACGCTGGCTGAGGCGCTACTACCTCTTGTGCTTGTGCCGGCACGGGCGCTTGTTGCGTAGTATTTACAACAGGCTTATTTTTTAAAACCAAAAATGCCCTATCTAATGCCCTACTAACTTCCCCATTTGATTTTCTATGAATTTCCGCCAAAATTTTTAACATCATTTTTGAGCTGTTTTCTGCTTCCCAAGTAATAGGAGCAGGCTGCGACATATCTGAACCTACATTCGTCCCCCGTGGAATTCGCTCATACATCTTCCCCATTTGCACCCAAAATTCTTTAACAATATTGACACATGACTCTGAAAAAGCGGGCACAATTTTCTCACCCGTAGCAGGATCAAAAAAATCGTGTGTGATACGAGTGGCGTCGGCAAGTTTTAAATCTTTAATAAGTCTCGCGTCTATCGGCACACCACAACGCTCTGCGGTATCTAATAGCACCTGGAGATCGTCGAGTGTGATGCCAGATTCTCGTCTTAAGGAACACAATTTCAACCGTACCGCATTCGCTTGCTCTTTAGCCCATGCAATCTTACTCTGTGGATATTCTTGTGCTGATTTAATCAACGGAATTCGACCTTCGCCAGAAAATTCGCATTCAACAGAATTTTTTCCATCGTTGTTCGTAAAATTAAATTTAATACCACTGCCAATTTGCAGTCCGTTAATCTTCGCATCTCGAAAATCAGTGTTTACATCAATGGTTACGCTTTCAAATTTCGCACCACACAAATTTGTTTTTCTAAAATCAACGCCGCATAATTTTGATCCTCTGAAATCAGCGCCTGTTAAATTTGAATCTTTAGCAAATTTTACACCTGTTAAATCCAAATCTCGAAAATCAAAATTCGAAAAATTGCCCGACAGGATAGCGCCTTTTAATTTATCGCCAAATCCGTCAGATATTAATTTTTCGACTTGAACGGGACTGAGTTCTGCGTTAACAAAAGATATTTTTGATGAAATGTCACGCAATACTTCTTCTTTAAAAACTGAATCACCTAGGCTACCGATTAAGTTATAAAAAATACGTGCAGATCTTGCATCCATTTCAGGATCTGTCATTTCATAAGTCGGCATATTATTGCCTGAAATTAAATCATGCAATAAAGGATTATCGCATTTAGTATCTTTTTTTTGGAGGTAAAAACCAGTGATTTCATTTTTTGTTTCTGATTGAAAAGTAAATTTAACCTCCCCCAAATCTCCGAGATTTGCTACACAATCATTTCCATGAAAATAATGTAATTCCACATTACAGGTAACAACCAGTTTTCCCGCTGGATTAATAACCTGTTTTAAATCTTTATAATGAAACATTATTTTTTTTGAATTCTCTGTAGCAGTAACACCAGTAATGTACGGCGTGTAAATTTTTGAGAAATGCCCAACTGAATTCTTAAATGCGCTTGAAAGATGTTGGTTAAAATTATTAATCGCATTTTTACTTTCTTCCTCAGGCATTCCCAGGCTACGTAACCAATTTGCACCTGCGTTTAAAATAAAATTATCATAATGAGGAGATAATACGTTTTTCCATTTTGTTGCACCTGCAGAATTGTCGTGCATCCACTTAACATACTCCCGTTTTTTTTGGGGTGCTAACTCATTATTCCATTGCGCTATCGTTGCCCGAACAAGATCTTCGGTTAATACTGGCGCTTGATTATCCGGATCTGTAGGTGATCGTTCGGCCACTAAATTGTCTGGTATATCAACATTCCGAAACTGTTCAAATGATTCAGATGTAAAATTTGACCCCATTAATTCTAAAAGAGCCCCTTGACCAAGGTTCTCAAGAAATTGATCGAATTCTATGGTTCCAGTGGTAAGCGCAGAACGAGATGAATCTTGAATAAATGTACAAAAAAGGTGACGATCATCTCGACTTGGATCGAAAACCGCTGGAATTTCATTATTAAAACGATCAATAACTTTTTGCGAAAATTCACCGCTCGTTTTTATTCGTAAAGTACGGCTCAACTCTACCAATTTTTCTGCATTGGATTGTGGTGCAGGCTGTGCTGCTGCTTCTTCATCGAGCGCTACGTCAGGTTCAATTTGCCCTGCATTCAACTGCGCTTCATATAATCTGTAATAAGCATTATTTAGCGCTTTCGCAAATCTGCCTTCGGGTTTTTGTTGCGTTTCTTGCAAAATCGAAATTAATTTTTCCTTGTTACTTACTTGTTCAAGCCTTGGATATTTTCCGTAGAGTGCGTTATATACTTCTATGAATCGTCTGACAAAATCATTAATTCTCGACTCCCGTTCTCGAATCTGTTCTTCAGTCACTGCATTATTTGCTAAAATATCGGATAAAACTTCTTCAGGCCGCCTCATTTCTTCACCACCTTCGAATTACGAGAATCATCAATCAGTTACATTTATATTCTCATTCAATACTTAACATAATATTAAATTTTGATGTTTTTTCAATGGATTTGTATCAGTAATTATTGATGATAACCGACATTTTTG
>JABDDR010000012.1 GCA_013287505.1 Gammaproteobacteria bacterium | reverse complement strand
ATCTACGGTGGATTTATTCCTGGCATATGAAGAATAATGAACCATATATTCATTCAAATAATGACTGAATCGGAGCCAGTGATAATTTTTCACATCTCGATCAAACCATTTTTTTGTTAAAAAAAGAATATCGCAACCCCACGAATCATCTATGAACTGCGTACTTCTCGACAATTCTTTAAAAATTTTAAAGTGGTCAAATTGTGAATTCGGCTTTGTGATAGATAAATTAAATTCCTTTGTTAGTTTAGAATGGATTTTTTTATCAGATATTTTGGGTAACATGAACGCAGATCTTGAGCCAATCGAAACATTCCAAATATTTCTAATACAGTAAGATTCAATGGGATCTAATGTTTCCAATAATCCGAGCGGTACACCAGCCGGAAAAACAATCAGCGGTATGACACGCTGATTTAATTCAATATAAACTTCAGTTGCTTTTTGCAACGGGAATCCAATTGGAAATGAACTGTAGCTTAAATCTTCCCGAATTTTTTGCGGAATGCGATTATCGGACAAAAAGGCAGTATCGCCATCAAGCATTGGCAAACATAATTTACCTTCTTCAAGCAGTAAATCACCGTATTTATATGATGCTTTATAAAATCCAAAACTATCATCCGGACTCCATTCATCAATTATTCCGCATAGCTCTTGGTTAAGGCCGCTTAAATGTTTTCTTGCCTCTTTCCAAGATAGAAACTCCAGGGCGAGTTTTCTATTATGATGCATAAAATATTCCTTTTTTAATGAATCAAAAATGCACCATTTGCCGATCTATTTGACCAATGAAAAAAATGTTTTGAATTTACTTTATTATCTCCCGGATTTCTATAACCTATAAAGCTGATTTTTTCAGCCACTATTTCAAGTTGATGACGCGTTCTTAAAACACCGTAAATCATTACGAACATACCCTGGTGTCCATAATTAAGTATCTGTACAGCATCACGCCAATTTACTATTATGCTGTAGTATTCAGCATCATCGGTATTTTGCCTCTGTCTGCTTATAACAATTTTTGTCTCTGAAAAATTAGCTTTTGAAATCACGGGCATTACATTTATACTTCCCTCTAGATAAACATCACAGTTTTCATACATGTGAAAAATCTCCCTTTTAATTTTTTAAAATACATAAAAAGCTTGCGCTCTCAAATTCCGCTGTTAAAATCCCTGAAAATTTCTTATTAAAAACCAGCTCACTGTATCAGTGTAAAAAGGCAAAAGAACAGGTGTTAAAAACCTTCGAAAATATCGAGGCAAAATACCAAAATAGGCAATAAAGGAATAATACATGAAAGCACCGGGATCGAATTTTAAAAAATGGTTTATGGTATTTTCTGCTGGCATGTATTTCTTTTACGAATATATTCAGATGACGTTATTTAACGCAATACCAACACAGTTGCTTAATAGTTTTCATATTTCAGCATATTCACTTGCAAAATTAGCCTCGTGTTATTTTCTTATGCAAATTATTTTGCTATTTCCCGCTGGTATTTTATTGGATCGACTGAATCCAAAAAAAGTAATTGTCTTTGCGATGAGCATATCGATGTCAGGAACACTTTTATTTTCTTACGCGCATAATTTTGATCTCGCTATGTTTGCGAGATTACTATCAGGTGTCGGCGGTGCATTTGCATTTTTGAGTTGTATCAAATTAGCAAGTGAATGGGTTCCTGATAAATTGTCATTAGCAACAGGATTATTAGTTACACTCGCGGTTTCAGGCGGTTTTATCGCGCAAACACCATTTGCTTATTTAACAGATCACACATCATGGCGCATTGCATTACGAGTACTGACCCTGTTTGGCGCCGTTATTCTTACTAATATTATTTTTAATGTAAAAAGTAAGTCGCCCACTACTATTAAAAATAAAAATACGATTTCTATTTTTAAACAAATTAAATTGGCATTATTAAATTCACAAACACTGGTTTCTGGTTTTTATATCGCATTGATGAATTTACCCATTTGTATTTTAGGCGCTTTATGGGGTGGATTGTATTTACAAGAAACGCATCATTTTTCGAATGTCACAGCTACTTTCGTTGCTTCGATGATTTTTGTCGGTGTCATCTTTGGATCGCCTTTGTTTGGCTACTTTTCTGAACGTGCAAAGAAAAGAAAAAATCTTCCGATGATCATGGGTGCGTTATTATCTCTACCTATTGTATCGTTTATTATTTTTTCAGCGAGTAATAATATATTTTTATTATCATTTTTGTTTTTATTGTTAGGAATCACATCCAGCGCACAATGCATTGGATACTCTGTGATTGTAGAACACAATAGAATTGATCTCGCTGCAACTGCAACCAGTATTGCATCCATCATTATCATGGGTAGTGCGGCGTTGGTTAAGATATTATATGGATGGATATTGGATCATTACGCTTCGCATACAATCCATAATACACCTGTGTATCCACATGTCGCATTTCAAAGCGCGATGCTTATTTTACCCGTTGGATTTGTCTTGGCGTTAATATCGATTGCATTCATTCGTAGGGCGTCGAATATTTCATAATGCAGTTTAAACGGTCTCACTCATTTCACTCACAATACTCCGCAAATATTCCCGCAACGGTTTTTCAAACTCCGGTCTTTTTAACGCGAAATCAATGGTGGCTTGCAAAAAACCTATCCGGTTACCGCAATCATATCGATGTCCCTTGAGCGTGCAAACGGTAATCATTTCATGTTCCAATAATGCAGCGAGTCCATCGGTTAATTGTAATTCACCACCCATACCTACCGCTGTTTTTTCCAACATATCAAAAATACGTGGCGTTAAAATATATCGTCCCGTTACTGCTAAATTAGAAGGCGCATTTTCTGGTGCGGGTTTTTCAACAATGTTTGCAACGCGCGAATGATCGCCAAGTGAGACGATGCCATATTTGTGTGTATCTTTACGATGAATTTTTTCAACGGCCAATACACTGGATTGTGTTTCATGATAGCGCGCAATCATGTCAGATAAACAAGTGTGATGAGAATTTTCCATCACATCATCCGCGAGCAATACTGCAAATGGCTCATCGCCAATTACGGATTTTGCGCACAATACTGCATCACCCAAACCACGCGGACGTGCTTGCCGCACATACACAATTTTTACATCCTCTGGAATAATATTTCGCACTATGTGTAATATTTCTTTTTCACCTTTTTGTTCTAATAACATTTCTAATTCAAAATTACTATCAAAATAATCTTCAATCGCACGTTTTCCTGAACTTGTAATAAAAACCAATTTTTTGATACCGACGGCAATGGCTTCTTCAACCGCATATTGAATTAAAGGTTTGTCGACGATCGGCAGCATTTCTTTCGGGCCCGCTTTTGTGACCGGTAAAAAACGCGTGCCCATGCCGGCGACGGGAAATACAGCGGTGGTTATTTTCATAAACATAAACCCCATTAGATAAACTCATTAAAAGCGTAAAGTTTGTGTAGAGACGTCGATTTATCGCGTCTCAGATCTTTGACCGACTGTGATGCGTGATAAATACACTCAACCGGATGTGATTATTTTTGCCATCTCGGTTAATCAAAAACCTGAGACGCGATAAATCGACGTCTCTACACAAATCCCTTCAATACAGCGTCGAAATCGGAATTGCCCATAATCCATCACCAAAAGAAGCAATATGATTTCCCGTATAAAGAACAATACCCATAAACTTTTTTCGCGGCGGCTTTAAATTTTCTTGAAACCATTTTAAATGCTTAAAATCAGCCAAATCTGTGCTGGTATTTGCTTTCACTTCTATACCAATAAAATTGCCTTTTTCATTTTCAATCAAGAAATCAATTTCTCTTTTTTCTCGATCACGGTAATGACAAAGAACATATGATTCATCCGCCGCATCGATGTGTTTTTGTAATTCATTACCCACATGCGTTTCAATTAATTTTCCAACGCGATCGCCATCAAATCGAACATCGTCCAATCGCAAACGCAACAACGATGACATCAAACCACTATCATTCATGATTAATTTTGATTGTCTTCCCACGCGATCATAATCAGTTTTTCCATACGCCGGAATACGGTCAATTAAAAATAATGCTTCTAGTGCATTAAAATAACTTTCCACCGTATGACGCTGCAATGATAATCCACTGCCAATCGCGGAAATATCAATGGGTTTTGTTGACCATGTCGCAACCACTTGCACCAATTGAAACATCGCATCAATTCGACGAATATGGATAATATCCTTTAAATCTCGCTCTAATAATGCATCCATATAATTTTGATGCCACAGTTGGCGATCACGTGGTGAAAACGGTATAACTTCTGGATAACCGCCGCGCAACGCGATTTCAATAATGTCGTCTCGCGTGATTTTTTTTATTCTAAGCTGATCAAATTGTTCTGAAAATAACGGCTCAAAAAAATGAGGTTGATGACGATTAATTTCACCTTGTGACAAAGGTCGCAGCGATACGGTGCGAATCCGACCCGCCAAAGATTCTGAAACGCAAGGCATTGCCTGAATATTCGCCGAACCTGTTAATAAAAATTGTCCGGGTCGATTGTTTTCATCCACTACTTTTTTAATAGCGGGTAATAATTCAACGGCTTTTTGTATTTCATCAATAACCAAACATTGATTGTGGTGTTTTACAAATTCATCAGGATCATTCTTTGCTGCGGATAACAATAATCTATCGTCGAGCGTGCGATATTCTGTATCAGCAGCAAATGATTTTGACAGTGTTGTTTTTCCACATTGCCTACTGCCGGCAATAATCACAACCCGTCGCGTCTTCAATGCCTCAACGATGGTAGGTTCTTGCCAACGGCGATAGTTCGACATACCCTTCTCATATTAGCCATAAAAGAGGCAGTATCCAAGAATTCCGCGATTTTGTCAATATAAACTCCACTATTTTGTTAATTCATACTCCGCGATTTTGTCATTAGAATTATAACTTATTGATTTATAACATATTTAAATTTCTAATAATCGCCGCGAAATTCTTTCTAATAAACCTGCCGTTGAACTGTCTGCTGAATCACACTTTTTATTTTCAGAAAGACAGGTAATTAATTCCTTCGCAATTTGCTTACCGCGCTCAACGCCCCACTGATCAAATGCGTTGATATCCCACATAATGCTCTTAACAAAAACCTTATGTTCATACAACGCAAGCAATGCGCCCAATGTTTCAGGCGTCAAACAATCCATGATGATGGTCGTGCTCGGACGATCGCCCGAAATCGCTTGCATCGTATTTGGTGTTTCATATCCTTGCATTAATGTTTGGCTTTGCGATAAACAATACGCAGCGCGCTTAATGTCATAGTTGTTCGCACTCTCATTGAATTGGGCATCTCGCAACGGCAAAATAAAATCAACAGGGATCATAAGACTGCCCTGCATGAGCAACTGATGAAAACTATGCTGACTGCGCGGACCTGTATCTCCCATAATGATACGACCGGTTGCATATTGAATTTTTTCGCCGGTAGTGGTCACACTTTTTCCCAAACTTTCCATGTGTAATTGTTGCAAATAAATGGGCAACGCGGTCAAACGTGAACTGTAAGGTATGATTGCTTTTGCATGCGCATGAAAAAAATTGTTATACCAAATAGCCAGCAACGCCATAATCACTGGCGCATTATTTTGAAGCGGTGTCTGTTGAAAATGCAAATCCATTTGATGAGCGCCCGACAGAAAACGTTTAAAATTGTCGACACCCAGCGCCAATATCACCGAAAAACTCACGGCGGACCAAATTGAAAAACGACCACCCACCCAATCCCATATTTTTAAAATATGCGTTTGTAAAAATCCTGCGGCTATCGCGTGATTATATCCAGCAGTTACTGCATAAAAATGCGCTTGCGCTTTTTGTGCATTGCCCGCCGCATCACATAACCACTGTTTTATCGATTCGTAAATCGTGAGTGTTTCTTGTGTGGTAAATGTTTTTGAAACAATAACGGCAATGGTTGTTTCAGGATTGCAAAGCGCTAACACGGATTGCACGGCAAAAAAATCAAACTCTGTGAGAAAATGGCACGTTGCATTCTTATGTGCATGCGATATCGCTTGATAATAAAAAGCGGGGCCTAAACCAGATCCACCCATGCCGACATGTATAATCGTATCAATGGGTTTTCCGCTATATCCACGCAATTCTTTTTTTTCTAATTGGTCAGCAATACGCGATATTTTTTCAAATTCTTCTTGCACCTCAGGTAATTGCGCATGCGATGGTAATCGAAAAACAAAATGTTTTTCAGAAGAAAATAATGTGGTGATTGCTTGTGGTAATTCCCGATCGCGTGCAAGCGCGCACAATAATGCAATCGTTTCTGCGGTCATCCAATTTTTAGAATAATCAACAAACAAACCGCTGCTATCAAAAGAAAAATCCGCAAAGCGACGAGGAGATTCTGAAAATAATTGACGAATAGAAATACCACGCAACTGTTGATAATGCGCTTCTAATAAAGGCCACGCTGAGCAATCTGTTATTCTTTTCATCTGGGCAATAAACTCCGAGGCGTACAATGGGTTGTGGGATTATATTACAAGTTGCGATAGAATGCGTGCATAATGAGATAAAAGGAAGGCGCCATGTTGCTGAATAATATTTTAGAAGCCATTGGAAAAACACCCATGGTTAAGTTAAATCGTGTGGGCAATGAATTACGCTGTAATTTATATGCCAAATGCGAATTTTTAAATCCGGGTGGCTCAGTCAAAGATCGCATCGGATATGCCATGGTGGAATCAGCAGAAAAATCTGGGCGCATTAAACCGGGCGATACATTAATCGAACCCACTTCGGGTAATACAGGCATTGGCATTGCGCTTGCAGCAGCGGTAAAAGGATACAAAGTTATTATCACCATGCCTGAAAAAATGAGTCATGAAAAACAAGTAGTACTAGAAGCGCTTGGCGCAAAAATTTATCGCACCCCTACAGAAGCAGCATGGGATGCGCCTGACAGTCATATATCACTCGCGAAAAAATTAAATAAAGAAATGCCAAATTCACATATTTTGGATCAATACGCCAATCCTGAAAATCCACAAATTCATTACGACACAACAGGTCAAGAAATTTGGGATGATATGCGCGGCAATATCGATATGGTCGTGATTACTGCAGGAACCGGCGGCACCATTACCGGCGTTGCTAGAAAGTTAAAAGAATTAAACCCAAAAATAAAAATCATTGGTGTTGATCCAATCGGCTCTATTTTAGGTGGCGGCACAGAAATAAAACCTTATTTAGTAGAAGGCATTGGCTATGATTTTATACCTGCTGTGCTGGATAATTCGCTCGTGGACCAATACATTAAAATTAATGACAAAGATTCTTTTCAAATGGCGCGCCGATTAATCCGCGAAGAAGGATTGTTGGTGGGTGGTTCGTCGGGTGGTGCTGTTTGGGCTGCAATACAAGCCGCAAAAGCTTTAAAGCAAGAACAAAATTGTGTTGTTATTTTACCAGATTCGGTTCGTAATTATTTAACGAAGTTTGTGGATGATAAATGGATGATTGAAAATGGTATGATGTAGCATTGCACGAGTGATGTAGTTTAGAAGCGCTCACGTTAGTGAGTACGAGGCTAGAACAAACAATAACAATGCTTTCATCGCGCTTGCTAACGCAAGTGCTTCTAAACTATGTCACTAGCACGTGCTTGCCGACAGTATATACCAGTGATAAAGCTTAGAAGCCCTCGCGTAAGCGAGCGCGAAAGCTAAAACAGGTGATCCCATGAAAAAAACCGCATACCACATCAACACCCAAGTCATCCACGCCGGTCAAGAGCCTGACCCCACCACCGGCGCCATCATGACGCCGATTTTTGCAACCTCCACTTACGTGCAAGAATCCCCCGGTATTCACAAAGGTTATGAATATTCGCGCACACAAAATCCCACGCGCCAAGCGCTTGAAAATTGTTTGGCTGTTTTAGAAAATGGCGTGCAAGGATTTGCATTTGCGTCTGGCATGAATGCCATTGCGACTGTTCTAGAATTATTACAACCCGGCGATCACATCATTGCATCTCATGATTTATATGGCGGAACGTATCGTTTATTTGAACAGGTGCGCAAACGATCTGCGGGATTGTCTTTTTCATTTGTCGATTGCACAGATCCAAAAAACATTGAAAAAGCCGTACAAAAAAATACAAAAATGTTATGGATTGAAACGCCCAGTAATCCGATGCTCACCGTCATTGATTTAAAAATAACAGCGGATATTGCGAAAAAAAATAAATTAATTTCTGTGTGTGATAATACATTTGCAACACCGATCTTACAAAAACCACTGGATTTTGGCTTTGATATCGTTGTGCACTCACTCACCAAATATTTAAATGGCCACTCAGACATTATTGGTGGCGCTGTGATTGCACGCGAAAAAAATATATCGGAAAAAATCGCGTATTTGCAAAATGCCGTCGGTGGAATTTTAGGGCCATTTGATAGTTTTTTAGCATTACGTGGCATTAAAACATTAGCATTGCGCATGGAAAGACATTGCAATAGTGCGATGGAATTAGCGCAATGGTTAACACAACAATCTTGCGTCAACACCGTTTTTTATCCCGGATTAACAACACATCCGCAACACCAGCTCGCCAAAAAACAAATGCATGGATTTGGCGGCATGATTTCTGTTGAACTCAAAATGAATTTGAATGACACCAAAAAAATGTTATCACGTTGCAAAATATTTTCACTAGCGGAAAGTTTGGGGGGTGTTGAAAGTTTAATTGAACACCCCGGCATCATGACACACGCATCCATTCCGCTTGAAGCACGATTAAAGCTCGGTATTACGGATGGTTTTATTCGCTTATCGGTTGGGATAGAATCAATTGAGGATCTTAAAGATGATTTAATGCAAGCAATCGGTTAATCTCTCAGGAGAAAATCAGGATGAGTCGCGATTTCAGAAATGTTTATGCGTCCAACAATGAGCAACGAATGAGAGGCCTTGAAAAAGCAGTGCGCGAGCTTCAGCGTGAACTAAAACGCAGGGATGATGAAAACGAAAGACATAAAAAAATTTCTACGCCACTCCCGGCAATATTGGTAAGACGCCCATCTGATGTCAATGCAAAACGATGGAATCCTCAACAAAATTCTACACCGTCCCTACCAGCGGTATCAGCAAGACGCGTACCAGTAACTTCCCATTTCTTTCCAGCAATACAAAAAACGCCAGAACGCTCAGGGCGATTGACTGCAAATACACAAATTCAAAAAAAACGACCATCGGCTATATGGGAAGCGCCAGGCGGGGAACTCGTAGAATTTCCTGCCATTCCCAGCGGATCTGACCTTACGTCAGCGGGTTCAGCACGTTCGTCAAGGCCCGCTACTCGAGAAGATCTTCGCGATCACCACACGGATGAGGCTGCTACAACGGCAGTTAAACCATAACCACAATTACAACCGCATCGGCATCACAACAAACGTCCCTTGATCTTCATTGCCCGGCTCATCAATGCGCATACTGCTATTCGAATCAATTAATGTTAATCGCACAGGGCCGGCCTTAACAACCTGCAACACATCAAGCAAATACGTGATATTAAATCCAACGTCTAACGGCTCACCACTGTAATTCACATCGATTTCTTCCTCAGCCGCATCATGCGCGGGATTGTTGGCTGATAATTTTAAAACACCGGCGGATAATTCAAATTGCACGCCGCGTTTGTCGTGACATAAAATAGCGGTGCGCAGTAATGCTTGTTTTAAAACATCGCGATCAATTAAAATTTGTTTGTCACCCATTTTTGGAATGACGCGTTGGTATTCAGGGAAACGCCCTTCGACTAATTTCGATGTAAATATAAAATCATCTGATAATACGCGAATATGATGTTGGCCGACGTGCACGGTTAATGTTTTATCGGCGTCTTTTAATAAACGCATTAATTCCATAACGGCTTTGTAGGGAATAATAACCTGTAAACGACCTGCAGATGCGACAGGATGAGACGCGATAAATCGCGTCTCTACACCAATATTAATTTGATTCATCGCTAAACGATGACCATCCGTTGCAACAACCCGCAACTGATTATCTGAAATTTCAAATAACATGCCATTCAAATAATAACGCACATCTTGTTGCGCCATCGCAAATGCAGTGCGATGCAAAAGCGTTGATAATTCTTGTTGTGAAATAGAAAATGTCACATTCGCTTCAGAAGATTCCACCGCAGGAAAATCATCTGCAGACATCAATGACATCGTAAAACGACTGCGCCCTGATTTTAAAACGATGCGATCATTGTCGTCTCGATACAATTCAATGGAGGCAGATTCTGGCAACGCTTTGCAAATATCCATTAATTTTCGTGCGGGCAAGGTTAAACGCGTGTTCGGTGATTGCGCGTGTGTGAGCACAGATTGCCCGATCAATTCAATTTCCAAATCGGTACCTGTGACGGATAATTGCTTGTCATTCAGATCTAATAATACATTGGCTAAAATCGGCATCGCTTGTTTATGATCGACGGCGCCGATAACGAGCTGAAGTGGTTTGAGAAGTTGTTCGCGTTGAAGGGTTAATTTCATGCTGATAATATCCTTATCAAGTTCTTCCAATCTTCCTGCATATCCAGATGCTCATTCAACAATTCTTTCACTTTACGGCACGCATGTAAAACAGTTGTGTGATCGCGGCCACCAAACGCATCACCAATTTCAGGCAGGCTATGCGTAGTTAACTCTTTTGCGAGCGACATGGCCATTTGCCTTGGGCGCGTCACAGAACGATTACGACGTTTTGATAATAAATCAGCGACTTTAATTTTATAATGTTCCGCGACAGTGCGTTGAATATTTTCAATCGTCACTAATTTCGCTTGCAGCGTCAGCAAATCTTTTAATGCTTCACGCACAAAATCAACCGTAATATCACGACGTGTAAAATGCGCATTCGCAATCACACGTTTTAACGCACCTTCTAATTCACGCACATTCGATTGAATATGTTTTGCAATAAAAAAGGCAACGTCACTCGATAAATTAATTTTTGATTGTTCGGCTTTTGCCATTAAAATAGCGACGCGCGTTTCTAATTCGGGCGGTTCGACTGCAATCGTTAAACCCCAACCAAAACGCGATTGTAAACGTTCTTCTAATCCATTAATTTCTTTTGGATAACGATCACAGGTCAATACAATTTGCTGATTGCTTTCAAGCAACGCATTAAACGTATGAAAAAATTCTTCTTGCGACCGTTCTTTTTTCGCAAAGAATTGAATGTCGTCGATTAACAAACAATTCACGGAACGATAAAACTTTTTAAATTCGTTCATGGCATTATGCTGCAAGGCTTTAATCATATCTGCAACAAAACGCTCGGAATGTAAATACAACACTTTGGCATGCGGATTTTTCTCTAAAATATAATTACCCATCGCTTGCGATAAATGCGTTTTGCCCAGTCCAACGCCCCCATATAAAAATAAAGGATTGTATGCTTGCCCTGGATTTTCAGCGACTTGTTGCGCAGCGGCACGCGCGAGTTGATTGGATTTACCTTCCACGAAATTATCAAAACGAAAAGTGGGGTTCAAATGACTTTGATGCGGCGTGTAGGCTTTTTGTGAGCCAGAGTGTGCGTGTGCGTGTGCGTGTGAATCCGAATGCACGATAGACATTTTGCTCTGTCCGCCACCATTTTCACCATCACCACCGTCATCATCTTGTTTTTTTGAACCAATACGTAATTTGATGACGGGCGGCTCACCTTCACATAACTCGCGCAATGTGCCTGTGATTTTTACCAGAAAATTATCGTTCACCCAATCTAAAACAAATTGATTCGGCGCTAACAGCGTTAATGTATTGTTATTAATTTCTGCATGCAGCGGACGCAACCATGTATTAAATTTTTGCGCAGGAATTTCATCGCGCAAATAATTTAAAACTTTATCCCAGAGTGTTGGCACTTCGATTATTTCCGATGTCATGATCATCCTTGTAGCAATGTTTCCAATACCGCCATCCGTACGGCGACTGCATTTTTCGTCTGCTGCAGGATAACAGATTGTTCTCCGTCCGCAACAGAAGATTCGATTTCAATACCGCGATTCATCGGGCCTGGATGCATCACAATAGCATTGGGATTTGCGTAAGCCAAACGCTCAGCGGTTAATCCAAAACTTTTAAAAAATTGATCATCTTTTGGAAGATCTGCGGCGATCATGCGTTCTTTTTGAATACGCAATGCGTACACAATATCCACATTTTTCAAACCCTCTTCCATAGAATGAAATACTTTGATGCTGTTTAATTCTTCTTCTTTCGGGGTAAAAAATGAGGGTGCAATGATCCGAATATTCGTAACGCCCATTAAACGCAATCCGATAATTAACGAACGTGCTACGCGCGAATGCGACACATCACCGAGTATAGCAACGGTTAATGTTGAAAAATCTTTATGGTGTTGCCGAATGGTCATTAAGTCTAACAATGTTTGCGTGGGGTGTTCATTGCTGCCATCACCTGCATTCACGACAGCGGCGACTGTTTTTAATTCTGACGCTAAGAATTGTGCGAGATGATTATCAGGGTGACGAATCACGAGTAGCGCCACACCCATTGATTCTAAATTACGAATGGTATCAATTAATATTTCACCTTTCATAGTGGCAGATTGTTTCATGTCGGGTGATAAAACGATAGCGCCTAATCGATGTTCCGCAATTTCAAATGAATTACGTGTGCGCGTGCTGGATTCGAAAAATAAATTCGCAATCACTTTGCCGCGTAATGTGGTTAATACTTCTTGTTTGGCGATGGCGGTTTTTAAAAAATATTCGGCGCGATCGAGGAGATAAGTAATTTTATCTTTGTTGAGCGATTGCATGGTGAGGAGGTGGTGGAGGATGGGGGGTTTTTGTTTTAACATGTTTTAAACCTTGTTTTTGAGGTAATTACGCCGGTCTCAATTTTTTTGTAGCAAGCACGCACCAGTGACGTAGTTTAGAAGCACTTGCGTTAGCAAGCGCGATGAAAATATTGCTGCTGTTTTTCTGCTTTCGCGCTCGCTCACGCAAGTGCTTCTAAACTATATCACTAGCAAGTGCCTCACACTTCCTTCATCCACGACTCCACAATCAACATTGCACTCATACTATCCGCACGATCAAATCGTTTTCGTTTGTCTGATTGTGTGTGCATTATATCGCGTGCTGCAACAGTCGTTAATCGTTCATCTACAAAATAAATAGGTAATGCAAAATGTGTTTTTAACTGCTCACCAAATTCTTTTGCGCGTTGTGTGATGGGTTGTTCGGTGCCATCCATATTTAATGGCAATCCAACAATCAATGCATCCACACCCCATTCAATAATTAATTTTTTTATGTCATTCCAATTCGGCACGCCATTTCTTGCTTGCAAAACTGTTAACGGATTCGCAGAGTGTGTGATCATTTGACCGACTGCGACGCCGATGCGTTTTAAGCCGAAATCAAATCCCAAAATAGTATTAAGCATGCCCAGTTTGACTCGATAATTTACTCATATCAACACCCAACAATTTTGCACTCGCCATCCAACGTTGCGCAATCGGTATTTTAAATAAAATATCTTTTTGAAATGGTGTTACCAACCAATCATTGTGCGTAATTTCATCTTCTAATTGACCGGGCTCCCAACCTGCATAACCCAATGTCACAATAAAATGATCAGGGCCTTTACCACTGGCAATGTCCACTAAAATTTCGCGTGTGGTTGAAATGGTAATTTCACTGTCTTCCTTGTTTTCAGCCAAGCTCATGCGATCGTGAATCACAAAACCTTGATCAGGCCCTGCAGGACCACCTGAAAAAACAGGCAATTGTGACGCATGCTGATCTTGAATTTCAATATTTAAATGTTCAAACACGTTACCGAGTGTTGCAGACAAAGGTTTGTTCACCGTAAAACCAATGGCGCCGCCCGTTTCAGTATGTTCGTAAACAAACACCACTGATTTGGAAAAAAAATCGCCTTGCATGGATGGCATTGCGATCAGTAAATGATTTTTATAATTTTTAATTTTCATGGGTTTTAATTTTTCATAAGTGAGCGCGCATTGTAGCAGGAATTATAGTGCAAAACACGGTATTGAAATAATCTTGAAACAATCTATCATCACGCTGTTTTAACGACCCCGTTATTGATAGAATAAGGATAGAATTATGACGCTCCCTGCAAAAAAACCAAGCTTGGATATTTTGGAATTTGTCAAAACATCCAGAGAGTTTGGCGTAAAAGAAGGGTTAGCTGAATTTCAAGCAAGACAAATTGCGCAAGCGGATGATGACTGTTGAAAATATAAAAGAAGAATTTAAAGTACATGAATTGGCAACGAAGGCTGATTTAAAAACTGAGATTGCTGCAACGAAAACAGAATTAAAAGCTGAAATTGCTGCGACGAAAGCGGAATTAAAAGCTGAGATTGCTACGACGAAAGCAGAATTAAAAGCTGAGATTGCTGCCACGAAAGCAGAATTAAAAACTGAGATTGCTGCGACGAAAGCAGAATTAAAAACTGAGATTGCTGCGACGAAAGCAGAATTAAAAACTGAGATTGGTGCACTGAGAATCGAAATGATACAAATAACTTCAAAACTTGATAACAAAATCGAACACAATTATGCCAGCACTATCAAAACCGTTGTGTGGACAGGTGTAGGTGCTGTCATTTCTTCGGTCGGTTTGTTGGGCAGTTTGATAGTCAGTGTATCGGGAAAAGGGCTTCACTGGCTTTAACAAAGAAATTATAAAATGATTGAAACTGATAATTACAAAACGCTCAGTGAAATGCGTGAAATTAAAGCTGAACTCAAAAATGATATTTACAAATTAAGCGATTCGTAGAGACGCGATTTATCGCGTCTCTACGATTGAAAAAAGATCTGGAGCATATGCGCGGTAAGGGCATTGCAATAGCCACCATCAGCGAGATGGATAAGTTTTTAGAGATTACCTTCCCAGGGATCTGTCGGGGCCCTCCCCCCGATCGAGTTCACTCATCTCCTCATCATCCTCGTCATTTGGCGGGTTACTACCAACTTGTGGTTCACCAACCGCCTCACGCGCAATAGGTTCAGATCTGTGCACTTCCTTAGCGCCAATCTTACAATGCACTTCTGTATAACCAGCAGCAAGGTAAGCATCAACTAAAATTTGCTTATTGGCATCTGACGTTCCAACAGGTGCCTCAAGCGCAATTCTCGTATCAGGACGAAAACCTTCTTGACGACACACAGCCTTCCGTTCTTCCATTGAAACCGTCGCCAAAATAGCGCATTTTTGTGCCCAAGTTAATGGTTCTGCATTTGTATTGGTCAATTGGCAGTCGCGAACAACTGTTTTGTTAGCATCATCGTATGTGCGTTTGATGGTAATATGCATTGTTTGTGCAGCTGGTGCTGATGGTTGTGTCCCTGTCGACGCCGATGACTGTGGTGTTGGCGGTGTAATCGTAACGGTTATGTTAGCAGTAAATACTTTGCCATTAGAGGATGCTGTAATATCAGGTTCTCGTCGTGCAGGACCTGCCGCTGCCGGCTCGTCAGGTTGTACCTGAACATTTCTTTGATTAACCGCAAATTTTACAGATCCTTGCCAGTCAGTAATTGTAGCGTTTTGAAGCGGGAAAGCTCTTTCCATTGCCGCAATTGTGGCTACGATTACCTTTTTTCTATCATTTTTATCAAGGTTTTTATCAAAAGCATTCGGGGATTCTTGAGCTGTTGTTGATGCTTGTGCTGCCGAGGCTGCTGGCGCTGGCTGCGCTATCAGAATAGGCGCCAACCCACTGGCCACTGTTACAGCTCCCAATGCATCTCCCAGGTCAGTTATACCATCCCGTTTCAGTTGTATCTCTACATCGCGTAACGTATTAATAATTTGTACAAAACATTTTTCGCGCTTCGACGCCCCTGGATCTGTAGTGCCCATAATACCTGCAAGAAAAGCGGTTAGAGAGTCGCCCAATTCTCTGCCACTATCTGCAAAATTTTCAACATACTCCAACATACTTTTCACTGACGTTTCAACTGCCCGATGACCAACAGCAGCCGGTGTAATATGAAATAATTCAGAAGATGATGCGTCGTAACCTAACACACCGTTAGGTCTTCTGCTTAACTTCTGCTGTGTATTCACATCGGCAGCAAAAAGCTCCAACTCATCAAGCGCGCTAATTGCCGCAACCCTTGCAAGTTCTTTCTGTTCTGCGCTAGGTGCCTCGTTATGCTTTCGTACTGGCATCGCCATACCCCCTAATTCTATGTTTGATAACCCCAAATATAACCCAAAAACCTTAAAAAACTATTAAATCCAGCAAAAACCCCATTCTCATCCTATACTCAAATTAGCACGAGATATCACGATGTGGAGCAGGATTATGCCAGAACTGAGCGCAAAAAGTAGGTTTTTTGATATCGGTCGATCACTAGCAGAATGCGAAACAGTCGACGATCAAAAAAATTATTTCAACCTATTGGCACAACAAATAAATCAATTAATCAAAGAGTTATCTCATACCCCGCATGATTCCCACAGGGAAGCCGCTATCCGAGTTTGCATTTACTACATGTCAGATTTTTTAAAATGGGGATTGGAGCAAACCGAAAAAAACACAAAAATCAACTCCGAAATGATCGATGATAGAGTGCTTATCCGGGACGACTTAAAAGATTTGTTGTGTAAAACATTGCAAGAGTATGGGCAGCGGAATGCACAACGTTCTGATTTTTTTAAGTCTAAGACATCAGCCACAGATTTGAATCGCGATGAATCGACGTCTCTACGCCTCAAAAAATAAGATCGTAGACCGCACGCATCTAATTTTGTAAGATGAGCCACTTTTTCCTTAATCAAGGTGCGTATTCATGGAACACGTTAACAACCCAACCACTGAACAATTAATTCAATATGCTATTGAAAACAATGAAGGCGTTTTAAGTGCCAATGGCGCGCTGTGTGTTACTACGGGTGCACGCACTGGTCGCTCACCGAAAGATCGTTTTATCGTGAAAGATGACATTACTGCAAACACCGTCGATTGGGGTCCGATCAATCAACCGATTTCACCAGACCTATTTCATGCATTATGGGATCGCGCTGAAAAATATTTATCCGACAAAAAAACATTTGTGTCAAATTTACAAGTCGGCGCTGATACTGAATTATGCTTGCCGGTAAAAGTAGTTACCGAAACCGCGTGGCAAAATTTGTTTGCGCAACATTTATTTATTCATCCAACAAAAAAATTAGATGAGAAAAAAGCATGGACATTAATGTCTGTGCAAAATTTTGTAACAGACCCTGCGCGTGATGGCACCAATTCTGATGGTGCAGTTATATTGAATTTAAATGAACGCAAAGTATTAATTTGCGGCATGCGTTATGCCGGTGAAATGAAAAAAGCAATGTTTTCTGCTTTAAATTATTGGATGCCAGAACATGATGTATTGCCTATGCATTGCGCTGCAAACGTTGGCGAAGCGGGTGATGTGGCTTTATTTTTTGGATTATCCGGCACAGGAAAAACCACTTTATCTGCAGATCCAGAGCGTTATTTAATTGGTGACGACGAACACGGTTGGAGCGAAAAAGCAGTATTTAATTTTGAAGGGGGATGCTATGCAAAATGCATCGACTTATCCGAAAAAAATGAACCTGTCATTTGGAATGCCATTCGCGACGGCGCGATTATGGAAAATGTGATTTTAAATGACAAAGGCGAACCCAATTTTGCGGATGTTTCTCTCACACAAAATACACGCGCCGCTTATCCACGCGCGCATATTAAAAAACGCATTGAACGCAATCAAGCAGGCATTCCAAAAGCCGTTTTATTTTTAACGTGTGATTTACATGGCGTATTACCACCGGTTGCATTATTAACACGCGAACAAGCGGCGTATTATTTTTTAAGTGGTTACACTGCATTAGTGGGCAGCACAGAAATGGGTAGCACGAGTGCGATCAAACAAACATTCAGCCGTTGTTTTGGCGCGCCATTTTTCCCGCGCGCTGCAACTGTGTATGCAGAACTATTAATGAAGCGTGTTGATCAATCCGGTGCGCAAGTTTATTTAATCAATACGGGTTGGACCAATGGTGCGTACGGTGAAGGCGGAAAACGTTTTGATATTCCCACCACGCGCGCGATTGTGCAAGCAGCGGTATCCAATAAAATTGCTGAAAATCCGTTAATCACTTTGCCGGGATTTAATATTAAAATTCCAACGATGCTGCGTAATGTGGATTCTAATTTATTGGATCCTCGTAAAACATGGAAAGATGCAGAGGCTTATCGCACAAAAGCCAATGCATTAATCGGTAGTTTTATCGAGAATTTTAAGCAGTTCGATGTGGCGGATGCGATTAAGAAGGCGGGGCCGGAGAAAGTGTGAGCGCTTCTAAACTATATCACTGGCGCAAACTGTCGGTAAGCACAATCTTTGAGCGAGCACTTACTAGTGACATAGTTTAGAAGCCCCCGCGTGAGCGGGCGCGAAATGAGAAGATATTACGTATGAATATCACAATCCAACCCATTCTCGAAGCAATCCGAACCACCGAAAAAAAATATCATCGCCCACCCAACAGCGTTTCATTATTAGCCGTCTCCAAAAAACAATCCGCTGATAAAATTCGGCAAGTCTATCACGCCGGACAAAAATCTTTCGGCGAAAATTATTGTCAAGAAGCGCTCGAAAAACAGCGCAATTTAAGTGATTGCGCCATCGAATGGCATTTTATAGGCAGCATACAATCCAACAAAACAAAATTAATCGCCGAACATTTTGACTGGGTGCAAAGTGTCGATCGTATATCAATCGCAAAGCGATTAAACGACCAACGTCCCGCGCATTTAAAACCACTCAATATTTGCATTGAAATCAATATCGATGAGGAAAAAACAAAATCCGGCGTATTGCCACACGATGCTTTTGAATTGGCAAAAAATATTATTTCATTAAAACACTTAAAATTACGGGGAATTATGACAATTCCCGAAAAAAATAACAGCACGATTGCATTTCAAAAAATGGCTGCGTTGTATCAAAAATTAACTCAAGAAGGTTTTGAGCTCGATACATTGTCTATGGGCATGTCGGATGATTATATCGATGCGATTGCTGCGGGCAGCACGATGGTGAGGATTGGTACAGCGATTTTTGGAGAACGCAAAATTTAAGTGATATAGCCCCATTCTTTAAATAATTCTTGAAATGCGTCAAAATTCAAATTTATATCTGTGTTTTTACGAAACTTTAATAAAACCGCCATTTGCTTTACAATGCATTAGTTTTTCAGGAGCATCCATGAACCCATTAATTTCTGCAGCCTCGCTCGTTATCCATCTCGTGTTTGATGCATACATCGTCATTTTATTGCTGCGTTTCATGCTGCAAAAATTACATGCCAGTTGGTACAATCCTTTATCACAATTTATTATTCAACTAACAGAAAAACCATTAAAGCCGTTTCGTAAAATAATACCTGGCGCTAAAGGTTTTGATTTTTCTATTTTATGTTTTGCGTTTATTTTGCAATTTATTGAAATTATTTTATTGTGGGTTTTACAATTTCACGTGGTGCCAAATATGCTCGGCACAATCGTGATGACAGTCAGTGAAATTTTAAGCAAATTTATTTACATTTATATTTATGCGATTATTATCAATGCGATTGCCAGTTGGATTCCACAAATGCAAACACATCCTATGGCGCATATTATTTATTTAATTGTTGATCCTATTTTGTCTTATATTCGTCGTGTGATTCCTCTCATTGCCGGCATTGATATTTCTCCAATGATTGCTATTTTGGGATTAACGCTGGTTAATATATTATTTGTTGGGTCGTTATTAGCACTCAGCACAAAAATAATTTTAGGATAATTATGAAAAAAAAATTCACTGCGACTATTCTGGTTCTTTGTGTTTCTGCCATTTTATGGCATCGTGTTGCGCTGGCAAGCACACAAAATTCTAATGCGTTGTGCCCAGCTATTTCTAACATTCACAAAAACCCCAAAAAAGGCAATTGGTTTGCTGAAACTTCACACGGCAAATGGAAAAGTTATGATATGTCTTTTGCAACAAACATCACTCAATTTACAGGTGCACAATGGGTGGGCGAAAATGTAGGGCAAATAACCTGTATTTATAATTCCGAGCAGCAATTTACGATACAAGGTCAACCCACCATACAAGCAACACTTCCTGTATTATTAGTTTTTCACACCCTATCTTTTCAACCAACCAAAGGCAAATGGAAGCATATAAAACGCGGCGTTTACAATTGCTATTCACCATCGAGATCTCGCTGTCCTTTTAAAGTAAATATGAAGCCGCCTGTCGGTAACGTTTTACAACAAGCGGAATCACTCAAATCACACCCGGGAAATTAAAACATGGTGCGTACAATTCTGGGTGTCATTTCGCTACTGTTATATGCCGCTAATTTATTAATTCTTGCTTTTATTATTCTGCTTGTGTCACTTATTTTATGCATTACACCGATTGCTTCATGGCGGCACGCTATTCAATACCATTTTCTGCAACGCATGCCCATTTACTTTGCATGGATTAATCAGTTAATCATGAAAATCAACGCGCGCAATAAATTAGATATTTCAGGAACAGGTGCGTTAAAAAAAGAGGGTTGGTATGTGATGATTTCCAATCATCGCTCCTGGCTCGATATCTTAATACTGGGCAATGTGTTTAATAACAAAATTCCCCCATTAAAATTTTTTATGAAAAAAGAATTGTTGTGGCAATTACCACTGGCGGGTCTTGCGTGTTATGCATTGGGTTATCCGTTTATGTCGCGACATTCGCATGCGCAAATTCGCAAAAATCCCCAATTAAAAGGCAAAGACATCGAAACAACCAAAAAAGCGTGTCAGCGTTTACGTAATTTTCCTACGACGCTGATTAATTTTTTAGAAGGCACGCGCTTTACCGATGCGAAAAAAGAACGTCAGCAATCACCATTTAAAAATCTATTAAAACCCCATGCGGGCGGTGCTGCTGTTGTTATGCATGAATTACAGGATATTTTGTCGGGCGTTGTCAGTGTGGTAATTTGTTATCCTAAGAAAACACCAAGTCTCTGGGAATTTGCTTGCGGTCGATTTGAAAAAATTATCGTGCGTTATGAATTGCTTCCCATCACACCTGATTTAATTGGTGATTATTATAATGACCGTAATTTTCGCGCTCATATTCAACAGTGGTTGAATGGTATTTGGGAAAGAAATGACGCGTTAATTGAGGATCTTTCATAGAGACGTCGAGATACACGATGAAAAACTACCTTCGAATCGCCACCCGCAAAAGCAAACTCGCACTATGGCAAGCGAATTTTGTAAAATCTGCGCTTGAAAAAAAATATCCGGAATTAAAAATTTCTCTTGTTGAAATGACCACCGAAGGCGATCAGCAACAAAACATTCCACTGACTGACATCGGCGGTAAATCTGTTTTTGTCAAAGCATTGCAAGTGGCATTACAAAATAACGAAGCAGATATTGCTGTGCATTGCATTAAAGATATGTCAGTGAATGAAACACCTGGCCTTACATTGGCAGCTATTTGCGAGCGCGAAGATCCACGCGATGCATGGTGTTCCATTCATTACACAGATGTTTTAATGCTTCCAAAAAACGCTATTGTTGGCACATCAAGTCCGCGTCGAACCAGTTTGATTAAATCATTACGTCCTGATGTGCAAACGCAATTATTACGTGGCAATGTGGATACACGTATGTCAAAACTCGACGAAGGGAAATATGATGCGATTATTTTAGCAGCCGCGGGATTACACAGACTGGGATTGTCATCACGCATTTCATCCTACTTTTCTGATGATTTTTTTGTACCCGCCATCGGTCAAGGCGCGCTGGGTCTTGAGTGTCGTGCAGATGATATTGATACACGAGATTTATTGCGATTTTTGAATCATGATGAAACTGCGCATTGCGTGATGGCAGAACGCAGCGTTAATAAAATATTGGGTGGCGATTGTCACACGGCCATTGGTGCGCACGCAAAAATATCGGGTGATGAGATGTATGTCAATGCGCTTATCGCAAGCGATGATGGTCAATTAATTTTACGCGCGCAAGCACGTGGCCATTTTAATGATGCGGCGTTACTCGGCGAACGTGTTGCAAAAGAATTATTATCGCAAGGTGCAAAACAATTTATATGCGCATCTTAAATACTCGCCCTGCACATCAAGCAAAAAATCTATCGCGTCTTATGCTTGAGTCAGGTGGTACTGTTTTTCATTTACCGCTTATGACAATAGAACCCATTGCATTTGAGCCCATTAAATTAGATGATTTTGATGTTGTCATTTTTTTAAGCGTTAATTCGTGCCAGGCGCGCCTTCCGTGCCTTGTTTTTCAAAAGAAAGGCACGGAAGGCGCGCCTGGCACGAAAATAATTGCCATTGGTCCTGCAACACAAAATGCATTGATTGCACGTGGTTTTCAAAATGTTATTTGTCCTGACACATTCAGCAGTGAAGGTATTTTAGAGATGCCTTTATTGCGAGATTGCCGTGATTTATCGATCGCACTTATTTGTGGAGAAAATCCGAAGTCTTTGTTGAAAAATAATTTAATGGCGCGCGGCGCTCGCGTCAAAACACTTTTCTGTTATCGACGTAAACCGATTATTTATGATATGGATATTATTTTTCCGCAACTGGTTAAACAAGAAATTAACTGCATTGTTGTCACGAGCTTAGAAAATTTTGCTTGTCTTATGCATTTATTTGAACGTTCTTCGTATCGTGCCTGGATACTCGACAAACAACTGTGCGTTATTAATGAGGCGATGAAAATAGAAGCGTTAACGGCTGGTTTTCAGCGGGTGATAAGGGCAGAAAATGCGACGGATACTGCAATTCAACACGCAATCCAAAATTATTAATTCGTGCGGAAATATGCTATACAATAAAAGAAATTGGAGAGGTACCCACATGTCAGCTGAATCTTTGCAAATAGAATCTAACGCTGCGCCAAAACGAGTCTCTTATAATGCAATTATCGCAATTATCATTGCCATCGGCGCTGTGTTTCTCAGTCTACAAACTTTTCATTCAAGCATTGAAAGTAAAATTAAATTGAATGCGGCTATTGCGTCGCTACAACAGACAACACAACAGCAAGCAGAGCAGCTGCGTTTGTTGCAACCGACGCAAATGCAAAAAACACTGGCAACCATCAGTTATTTAATGCATTTGGCCAATCTGCAGTTAACAATTAATCATGACCCTGCAACTGCATTAACAACCTTAATCTTAGCGCAACAACAATTAAATGAAGACAATAATCTCAGTTTTTCAAATTTGAAACAGGCTTTAAATTCGGACATTGCTGCTTTACGTGCTGTGCCATCAGTGGATATCAGTACAATATTTTCTGATATTAGTAATATGAACGCACAGATTCAGATATTATCGCCATTACCAGAAAAACCTGTTATTTCTGTGCAAAATACGATGAATCAAATAAAATCGACTGGTAACGAGCCTTGGTATCACCGCCTGATTGATGGTGCAAAGCAAGTAAAAACATTATTTGTTGTGCGTCATCTGGATCAAGAAAATACGCCGCTCATTGCGCCAAATCAAGAAATGGGTATAAAACAAAATGGTGCGATTCAATTAAGCATAGCGCAGTGGGCATTATTACATCATCATGAAAAAATTTATCAATCAGCGCTACAAAATGTGTCGCAATGGCTAACACAATATTTTGCGTTCTCAGATGCGAAAAATCCGATTTTAAACCAATTAGCAGCGCTTGAAAAAATACAAATTAATCCACCATTGCCTTCATTAAATAACACGCTATCTGCTTTATCTGCAGTTGAGCCAGTAACAGGCGCATCAGCAACAGTCTCGCCTGCCGTAACAACGCCAACAATAATACCTACGCAAATACCAAAACCAACACAAGCACCCGCGCTTGTGCCATCCGCACCATCCACACCATCTGCACCACCAGCGCCGCAAGCACCCCCTTCTATACCGCAAAAAGCAGGCATAGCAACATGAAAAAATTATTTTTATTTTTTATTCTGTTATTAATTGCATTAGGGCTGGGTTTCCTGATCCACGAAGATCCAGGTTACGCAATGATCTCGTATGGTAAATCAGTTATTACCACGAGTATTTGGGTTGCAGCTGCCATATTTTTGTTAGCATGGTGTGTTCTTTATTTTTTAGTGCGGATCGTTATGAATATTTTTTCTATTCCCAGCGCACTAAAACGCAGAAAAAAAATACGCAACATGGAAAAATATCAAGAATACTTATTAAAAGGCATCTCGGATTTTATCATCGGCGATTACACAAAATCTGAAAATCTTTTTGTGAAAGCAGCTGAAAAAAACGATCACTATATTAATTTTTTATTGGCGGCCAAAACAGCGCAAGCTCAACTCGCATTAGACAGACGTGACATATATTTGCAGAAAGCGTTGATATCAAGCGAAGATGCAAAATTTGAAATTGCATTAACACAAGCACAGCTTTTTATGCAGTCAGATCAAACGGATGAAGCGTTGACAGTTTTAAAATCCTTGCATCATCAAGATCCTAAAAATATTTTAGTTTTAACATTGCTCAAACAAATTTATTTCAAAATGCATGAATGGGAATCGTTGAAATTACTCTTACCTCAATTGAAAAAACAAAGTCTCATTTCATCCGATGAACTTAATCAGATGAATCTGATATAAACTATTTATATTTCATAGAGTTACCCATTTGCTATAATTGTAGTAAGAGAGGTCGCTATGAGTATCTTTCAACATGAAACTACACAAATCGCACAATGGCGGAGCTTGGTTATTGAAGGACAAGAAAAAACAGGCTTTCAACTCGCTGAACCGGTTGAAAATTATGTGGTTATTACGCTGGATGCTAATACCACCAATTCCCAATTGATATCATCTGTTATTGCCATTGATTTCTTAAAAAACATTCATGTTAAGTCTGTTAACAATAGTCACATGCTGCGTACTATTGGCGATCAATGTTTAATCCTGGCAGGGTTATTTCCTGAGCATACAAAACGAAGAAATGTGTCTTCTGATTATTTTAAAAATATCGGCGAAAATGCGTATTATGTTTTATCATTTTCAAAAATACCTTGGAAAGGCAATCACACATTATTTTATCAATTGTTTGAAAATTTCGAGGATTTGGTTGGGGTGTTAAAAGCGATGCGGATGTGTTGCGATAGAAAGATTAATTGAACACACATCGAAACGTACTGCCTTTATTAACCTGACTTTCAATAAGTAATTTTCCACTATGGCGCAATAAAACATGCTTTACGATCGCCAATCCCAAACCTGTTCCATGCTCACCACGATGTGAGCGTGATTTATCGACGCGATAAAAGCGCTGTGTGATACGCGGCAAATGTTTTTTTGCAATGCCAATACCCGTGTCTTTCACAGTCATTGTTGGGCTGTCTTTTTCATTATGCCACCGCACAAAAATTTTACCTTTGGGGGGTGTGTAATTCACCGCATTGAAAATTAAATTGGAAAATGCGCTATGCAATTCTTCTTCCTTACCCATTATCGATAAATGCTCATCAAAATCACAATGAAGTTGATGTTTTTTTTCGCCGCTTAAAGCAAACGCATCATCGCAAATTGATTTTAATAATTGCGCAACCGGTACCGGTTTAAATTGACTCACATCAGGCAACGCACTTTCTAAGCGCGACAATAACAATAAATCCCGGACTAAAAATGACATTCGATTACTTTGCTCGGACATTTGCAACAAAATGTCTCGACACTTTTTTCGTGACATTTTAGGTTGATCCAATAATATTTCTAAATAACCATGAAACACCGTTAATGGTGTGCGTAATTCGTGTGAGACATTGGCAACAAAGTCTTGCAGTAATTTATAATTTTGCTGTTTAATGGCCATAAGCGAAGCGGTATCCCGACCCTCTAACCGTTTCTATGATTTTATTCTGATTTTTAAGGGCTTTTCGCAATCGCGTCACATGCGCATCAACCGTTCGATCGTCAATATCGGTGTTGCCGCCCCACACCTGTGATAATAAAAACTCACGCGAATGTACGCGATTAGGAAATTGCATAAAATAACGTAACAAGCGAAATTCTGTCGGCGCTAACTTAATCAACGTCTCATTAATAAAAACACGTTCGTCTTTTAAATCAATCTTTAAATTTCCTGCGATCAATAACTCATTATTTTCTTTGATGTGTCCACGACGCAATATGGCATGTACGCGCGCAACAAGTTCACGCGGTGAAAATGGCTTAATCACATAATCATCTGCACCGACACTTAACCCTTGTATTTTATCTTCCTCGGTTGCTTTTGCGGATAAAAAAATAATGGGGATATTACGCGTCTTCGGATTTTTTTTTAATTGTTTTGTAAATTGAATACCACTTATTTTCGGCAACATCCAATCGAGGACAATTAAATTCGGGATTTTTTTGAGTAGACAGTTTTTTGCTGCGTCGACATTTTCTGCTTCAGCAACGGAGAAATGGGCGATTTCGAAGGTGGTGCGCAGCATGTTGCGGATGGCGGTTTCGTCTTCGATGATTAAGATGTGGGGTTTTATCATAGGTAAATGCGTACATTGTGCTGGATGTTGAACTTACTGCAAAACGCACACCCTGCCGGGTGTGCTACTGTAGATCTTCGCAACAAGCACAACGCAAGAGTCGAAGCGCTGCAGTAGCGCATCCCGGCAGGGTGCGCGTGGTAAGTAGAACTATACCAAGACCTACTCGAATCTTTGCTGCAAAGCATCCCAGCAGGGTGCGTGTGATAAGTAAAACTATACCAAGACCTACTCGAATCTTTGCAACAACGCATCTCAGCAGGGTGCGCGTGATGAAGCGAATGACGAAAAAGACTCTACGCTACTTATCCTTCATACTATCAAAGAACTCACCATTCGTTTTAGTGAGTTTCAAGCGATCAATTAAAAATTCACTCGCCGCCAATTCATCCATCGGATGCAATATTTTGCGAAGAATCCACATTTTTTTCAATTCATCGGGCTTCGTAATTAATTCTTCACGACGCGTACCAGAACGATTAATATTAATCGCAGGAAATACGCGTTTTTCCGCAATACGGCGATCCAAATGCACTTCCATATTACCCGTACTTTTAAATTCTTCGTAAATTACATCGTCCATTTTAGAACCGGTATCAATCAGCGCAGTGGCGATAATCGTTAAGCTGCCACCTTCTTCAATATTTCGCGCAGCACCGAAGAAACGTTTCGGACGTTGCAATGCATTAGCATCCACACCACCCGTCAATACTTTTCCAGATGCAGGAATAACTGTGTTATACGCGCGACCCAAACGCGTGATGGAATCCAATAAAATAATCACATCTTTTTTATGCTCAACCAAACGTTTCGCTTTTTCGATTACCATCTCAGCCACTTGCACGTGACGTGTTGCAGGCTCATCGAATGTGCTGGCGATCACTTCACCTTTCACGGAACGTTCCATTTCTGTCACTTCTTCAGGACGTTCGTCGATAAGCAACACAATCAAAATACATTCGGGATGATTTTGCGCGATAGAATGCGCAATGTTTTGCAACATCATGGTTTTGCCGGCTTTTGGCGGAGAAACAATTAATCCGCGCTGACCTTTTCCGATGGGAGACGCCAAATCAATCATGCGCGCGGTAATATCTTCGGTTGAGCCATTACCAATTTCCATGGTTAAGCGCTCATTCGGAAATAACGGCGTTAGATTTTCAAATAGAATTTTTTTGCGGGTATTTTCAGGTTTATCAAAATTGGTTTGTTCGATTTCGACTAACGCGAAATAACGCTCACCTTGTTTCGGCGGACGAATTTTCCCCATAACGGTATCACCGGTGCGTAAACCAAATCGACGGATTTGATTCGGTGACACATAAATATCATCAGGACCTGCCAAATAGGAGCTCATGGCGGAACGCAAAAAACCAAACCCATCCTGCAAGATTTCAAGAACGCCATCACCGTGAATATCTTCACCATTTTTTGCATGCAGTTTCAAAATGGAAAAAATCATGTCTTGCTTGCGCATGCTGTTTACATTTTCGATACCAACGCTTTCAGCAAATTGACTTAATTCGACAGGGGTTTTTTCCCGTAATTCGGTGAGATTCATAGATATTTTTTACCTTGGTTTGATGTTAAAATTGATATAAGCAATTGAATTCGCACGAAAAATTAGGATTATTTCTTAAGGTTTTGGGAATTACATCTGAATTTATACTACCATCTTAAGTGTTTTTGATGAAAAATGCAAGGGGAAATTAATCCCCCGCAGCAAGCCGCGGGGTATTTTTTGAAACAAGCGAATCAGTGTTTAGATTTAGACAATATTCTATTTTGAAACGAAGTCGAGCAGATATGATACTCACAGGTATGATGAGTAAAGCTAAGCCATCCCAATCCTGCGCCATGTATGCGAACGTTTATTGTTCCATCCTTCGCCTGAACACAAAATCCCTTATTACTACTGGTAGAGAATGTATATGCCTTCGCAATCTTATGGGGTGATGTTTGCGGCGTGTACTCCCAAAAATATCCATTAGGTACGGAAGCATAAGGTGAAACCAAAGGTGTTAGCACGCATTTTCCATACATCACTGCAGGACTTATCAAACAAATAACGGACAACAACCCAATTATAGACTTAATTATTTTCATAATCACCTCGCTCCTAAGTTAAGATCACCTCACAGTTAAAATTATACGCTAAAATTGCAGTGTTATTTGAACTTAATTACTTACGAACGATATCCAAAAAAATTTACTGATTTTCTTCCAGAAAAGCAACAAGTTGCGATTTCGTCAACGCACCCACTTTATTCGCAATCATTTCGCCATTTTTAAATAACATCAAACTGGGAATACCGCGAACCCCATATTTTGCTGGCGTATCTTGACTGTCATCCACATTCACTTTCACAAACTTCACACGATCTGCAAATTGAGTGGCAACTTCATCAACCACTGGCGCGAGCATTCGACAAGGTCCGCACCAAGGTGCCCAAAAATCAACAAGTACTGGTAATGTGGAATCCAATACATCCGCTTGAAATTGTGCATCACTCGTACTCATGACTAAATCGCCCATCATCTATGCTCCACTTTATGATAATCTGCGCTTATCTTAATAAAAAACGAAACAAAAGGATAGGCGCTTGGCAAAATTACATTTTTACTATTCCGCAATGAATGCGGGAAAAAGCACAACGTTGTTGCAATCCAGTTACAATTACAATGAACGCGGCATGGATACTTTATTATTCACACCTGTGGTTGATGATCGTTATGGTGTTGGAAAAATCACAACGCGAATTGGTTTGCAAAATGATGCAATAACCATCGACAAAACATTTGATATTTTTAAATTTGTAGAAAAACAAATTACTGATAATCCCAATATTCACTGCGTTTTAATTGATGAAGCACAATTTCTCACAAAAGAACAAGTTACCCAGCTCACATTTATCTGTGATTTTTTAAATATTCCTGTATTAACATATGGTATTCGTTCTGATTTTCGCGGAGAACCGTTTGAAGGCAGTTTATATTTATTAACGTGGGCGGATAATATTATTGAATTAAAAACCATTTGTCATTGCGGCAAAAAAGCAATTATGAATTTACGTATTAATGAAAATGGCGAGGTCATTACGCAGGGTGAACAAGTAGAGATTGGTGGCAATGAAAAATATATTGCTACGTGTCGAAAACATTTTCGTTTGAAGCAAGTAATAGAAAAATAATCCATGCTTACTTAGGAACATGCTACTGGCATGATCTTTCAGTGAGCACTCGCTAGTGACATAGTTTAGAAGCACTTGCGTAAGCAAGCGCGACGATAGCATTACTGCTGTTCTTCTTGCTTTCGCACTCACTCACGTGAGCGCTTCTAAACCCTATCACCAGTGCAGTATAAAATTGAGAATCACGCATCTTTCACGTTACAATATCGACCGACTCAAATCTTCATCTTGCGCCAACTCACCCAACTGCGCATCCACATATTTTGCGTCAATCGTAAATGATTCGCCGCTTTTATCCGTTGCATCAAATGAAATTTGATCGAGCAATTTTTCTAATACGGTGTGCAAGCGACGCGCGCCAATGTTTTCCGCTTTTGTATTCACCAGCGTTGCAATTTCTGCGATGCGATAAATACCATCGTCTGAAAATTTTAAACCAAAACCTTCGGTTTGCATCAATGCGATATATTGTTCGGTTAACGATGCATTTGGTTCTGTTAAAATGCGCACAAATTCTGCTGTTTTTAAAGGTTTTAATTCAACGCGAATCGGAAAGCGGCCTTGTAATTCTGGTACTAAATCCGATGGTTTTGACAAATGAAATGCGCCGGATGCAATAAATAAAATATGATCGGTTTTTACAACACCATATTTTGTATTAACCGCACATCCTTCTACGAGCGGCAACAAATCACGTTGCACACCTTCGCGAGATACATCACCGCCATGATTTGATCGTTTACAAATTTTGTCGATTTCATCGAGAAATACAATACCATTTTGTTCCACGCTTTCTAATGCCTTGGCGCGAATTTCATCTTCGTTAATTAATTTAGACGCTTCGTCTTCTTGTAATAATTTCAGCGCTTTTTTTATTTTCAAGCGACGCGATTTACTGCGTTTATTACCGAGATTTTCCATCATGCTTTGTAATTGTCCGGTCATTTCTTCCATGCCGGGCGGACCCATGATTTCAATATTCGCCGCATTCATGGAAAGATCCACTTCAATTTCTTTATCGTCTAATTCACCCGATTCCACTTTCTTGCGAAATAATTGACGTGTAGCGGAAGCGGCGACCTCTTCCGTCGATTGTTCTTCTGGTTGATCTGCAAATTTTCCACGTGGTTTTGGCAATAATGCATCGAGGACACGTTCAATGGCAGCTTCGCGTGCCTGTTCTGCCACTTTTACCGTTGCTTTTTCACGTGATCGTTTAACAGCAATATCAATTAAATCACGAATAATAGAATCAACATCGCGACCCACATAACCCACTTCCGTAAATTTAGTCGCTTCTACTTTAATAAAAGGCGCATCGGCTAAATGCGCTAAACGTCGTGCGATTTCAGTTTTACCAACACCCGTTGGCCCAATCATTAAAATATTTTTTGGTGTAATTTCCGCACGCAAACTATCATCCGTTTGCATACGACGCCAACGATTACGCAGTGCAATCGCAACAGCACGTTTTGCCTCTGTTTGACCGATAATAAATTTATCGAGTTCGAGTACAATTTGTTTGGGTGTGAGTGAGGCATTTAGGGTGGTGCTTAATTCGCGCATGATACTCTCAGTTGGTTTGTTATTCAGAATCAAGTTCTTCAATCGTAAAATGCGTATTCGTATAAACACACACACTTGCCGCAATTTCTAGGCCTTTCGTAACAATTTCTTTTGCAGATAATTCCGTATTTTCTTTTAATGCGATCGCTGCAGATTGCGCAAAATGACCGCCGGAACCAATTGCCATAATGCCGCGTTCTGGTTCAATGACGTCGCCATTACCCGTCAAAATTAATGACGCTTTCCTATCCGCAACGCATAGCAGTGCTTCCAGGCGACGCAACATTTTATCGGTGCGCCAATCTTTAGCGAGCTCGACCGCTGCACGCAATAAATTCCCTTGATGCGTTTCTAATTTTCCTTCAAAGCGTTCAAATAACGTAAACGCATCCGCAGTGCCGCCCGCAAAACCCGCAATGACTTGGCCGTTATACAAACGGCGCACTTTTTTGGCATTGCCTTTCATGATGGTGTTACCCATCG
>JABDDR010000011.1 GCA_013287505.1 Gammaproteobacteria bacterium | reverse complement strand
GGCTTGTCTGATGTTAATCGTAAAGCTGCCTTGGTGCGCACGACCCTGGGCGCTGCCCTTCATGACAATTTTAGCACCTTCAAAAAAATGTAATGAAAAACGCGAACGCAAACATAAAACCAGTATTGATTGGACGATATTAGCAATGCGCGTGATATCAAGATGGCTAAAACGTTCGTGGATCATGATTGGTGATGGTGGTTTTGCATGCATTCGATTGGGTCATGCGTGTATTAAAAATAAGGTGACATTAATTTCACGATTACGTTTGGATGCAGCATTATATGATTTTCCAGAAATTCCTATTGCGACAAAAAAACGCGGAAGACGCCCAGAAAAAGGGGCAAGAGCCACATCATTAAAACTATTATCGCGAGATATAACGCAGGCATGGGTTGATTCGGAAATTGATTGGTATGACGGCGAGAAAAAAGACGGTCAAAATATTAAGCGGAATTAATCTTTGGTATTCTGCTGGCGAAAAGCCATTAAAAATCCGCTGGGTTATTGTGCTTGATTCGAAAGACAATACGGCAGAAACATTTTTTAGTACCGATACAGAAGTAACGCCAGCACAGATTCTTCATTGGTTTGTTCTTCGCTGGAACATTGAGGTCACTTTTTTTGAAATGCGTGCGCATCTTGGCATGGAAACGCAACGTCAATGGTCAGACAAAGCAATCGCCAGAAGCACGCCATCGTTGATGGCGCTCTTTTCACTCGTGTGTTTATTTGCAAAAGAAATGCTAAAAACGCAAGTCTTGCCCGTTGCATCAACTGCATGGTATGACAAAAAAGGGCAAGCAACATTTTCTGATATTATTGCGCTCGTTCGGCGCAGTATTTGGGCGAAAAAGTATTTTGACGACTCAGCGTCTAACGATGACTACGTGAAAATTAAGCCCGAATCAATGAATGCGCTGATAGATCAGCTGGTAAGGGCGGCGTGATTGGCCAAAGTCCAGCTTAAAGCCTTTTATTAAAACAAAGCTGAAGGCGCTACTGTCAGTGGAATTTATTTATTTTTTATTGTGAATCATACTCCAATAAACAACTACTGCACAAAGCAGCAAAACAAAATACATCACCATAATATCGGTATTATTTTCAACATGAACCAAGCTCACTAAAAAAGATACGAAGCTGGTCATTAAAATTTGGATTAAAAACATCATTGCTGTTGCGGTACCAGCAATATGTCGGAATAAAGATATTCCTCTTCCCATCGACATCGGAAAAATAAATCCACATGAAAAAAACATCATGGCACTGATGATAACAATAAATAATGTACTTTTTTCAAATATAAAACTAAGTGCGACTGATGATAAAGCAATTGTAAAAGAAATAATGAGCGCATAAAAAAGCAAATGTTCAGCTTTAAATTTTTTGAGTAAATAGCGACAAATGAAGGTTGCTGCTAAGAAAACGGTACCGATGCATAATGCCATGTGCCCAAAAAATACAGGAGTATGGTGTAATACTGATTGAATTAAAAACGGTGCTGCAGTATTAAACGCAATGATCAATGAGTAAGCCAAACCCATTAAAATAACAAGTGCCATAAATAATCGGTGACAAAACACTTCACGAATATCTTTACCGATCGTTTTTATATTCAATGGATGTAAATTAAAATGTGTTTCAGGAACAACAATCCATGTGGCAATTAATCCGATGAATGTGACTAACGCAAAAAATACGAACCCTGCTTGCCAATCAAAATAAAATTGCAAATAACCGCCAATGACAGGCCCGAGCATTGGTCCTAACCCCCACATGGTACCCATGAGTGTTCCCAGACTTGTTAATTTTTCTGCCGATAAAACATCAGAAAACATCGCTCGTGCCAATACTGATACAGCGCCAATGGTTATTCCTTGCAAAACTCTTGATAAAAATAGTAAATCGATACTATGAAAAAATACAGGGATTAAGCTGGCGATCACAAATCCAAACAATCCAGCGCGTAATAATTTCTGACGACCCCATGCATCTGCTAAAAATCCTATGAAAAAATTACCAAATGCATATCCCAATAAATAAAGGGAAATAACGTTTTTTGCAATCGATTCGGATACATGCAAACTACTTGAAATCGCTGGCAATGATGGCGCAACTAAATCAACAGCCATTCCGATGATTGGAAATAAAAACAAGAGCGTCCAAATAATGCGTTGGATTTTATTTTCTGGTAATGCAATAGTATTGGTGGTCATGATTATTTCCTGCTGTCAAATTTGGTTAATTCAATATCAATATTGCTTTCAATTTTTTCTAACAGGCTTGTTAATTTCTTTTTATCAGCGCTACTTATTCCATCCAATAAAATATCATTTTCTTTTTCAAATACTTTTTCTAAATGAGGAATCAACTTCTTTTTCGCATATGGCGTTAACTCAACCAATAAACAGCGCCTATCTTCTGCCAATGGTTTTCGCGTAATAATGTTATTTTTTTCAAATTCATCTAAGGTTCGCGCTAATTGTCCACCATCGATATCCATATAATTTAATAATTGTTTTTGTGTGCAGGGGCTAATCATATTAAGCCAATGTAATGTTTGCCATTGCATTCGGGTCATATCCAGCGGCTTCATTGCGATGTCAATGAATCGCCTTTTGAGCCACATAATTCTGGCGAAGCGAAAACCAACGGAATAATTTTTCAAGGTCGGCAGCGTTGTATTTGCTGTTACTTTTACCATAGTCGATTCCTTTATTGGCTAACTCAAATATTGTAATAAACAATCATTGATAAAGTCAACTATTATGACTAATGCAAAATAGGCGTGTTATATACTTTGTAAATCATATGGTTAACTGTGCAATACAAAATATTATTTGCTATTTTTTAACTTTTCCCGCTTATTGCTTGCTTTTCTGATTTCAGATGCAAAGGCGTAATTTTCCATCTTCCGCAGCCATTTTCAATTGGTAACATTTTGTTACCGGTTCACTTCCTTCATTTTTAAGTCTATTTTTTAGAACCTTCCAAAAAAAATACCGGGGTGATGGGTTGTCATATCATTTCCTGTCAATGCAATACGTTGAATAAAAAATTATACACGAATGAAAATAAAAACAATCTCGTGTTTTGATTATTCATTCATATAAATAATATTATTTTTTTAAAAACTCATTAATCATTGTGAATGCGATACTGGTAGATGAAGAAGGATAACCAGGTATGTGATCAGCATCGTACCACCCCGCACATTCCAGTTCTCCATCTCTGCAATGAACGTCACCACTTGCATAATCTGCTGTAAATCCAATCATTAGTGAATCAGGAAATGGCCATGATTGTGAGCCAAAATAATGAATGTTTTTAATGTGTATTCCCACTTCTTCATACACTTCACGATGCACTGCATCCTCTAATGATTCACCTGCTTCAACAAATCCCGCAATTAAACCATACGCACCTTTTGGAAAACTTTTTTGTCGTGCCATTAAAATTTGATTGTCTTTTTTAATTAACACAATCACAGCGGGTGATATTTTTGGAAAAAATGAAAGATGGCATGCATGACATTGACGTTCAAATTGATGATGAACTTTTTCAGTAAGCGATCCGCATCGACCGCAAAATTTATGGTTATTATCCCATTGAATAATTTGATACGCGCGTGCAGCAACGCTGAACCATTCTGAACCGATTTTTTCTAATGCTGATCTTAATGAAATCCATTCATATTTTTTATTAATCTCTATCGACTGGAAATCAACAGCGAAACAATCCTGTTGATTATAATGCCCGATCAAATAACCATCGGTATTTTTTATCAGTTCAGATAAATCAGAAAAATTGGGTAGGTAAAATGAATCACCGTGCTTTTCAAGCAGCAATTGATTTTTACAAAATATGAAATGTTTTTTTCCTGGCATAATTGTTTTCTCTAACCGTCACAAAAACCAGTTTTATCTCATCATGTTACCATTAAATAAGGTGTGATCTAAAGAATTAAAGTCTTGCAGCATGATAAAAATCACGTGAAAATAGCACTCCTATCAAGTAAAACTGTACATTTATATAAAGCTTAAGCGGAGAGGATCATGCCAAAAATAAAAATAAATGATATCAATATGTACTACGAAATACATGGTAAAGGCGAACCCCTTATTTTTGTTTCTGGATTTAGCGCTGATCATTTGAGCTGGACACCATTGCTCGCTGAATTCTCTGGCGAATATCAAGTGGTATTATTTAATAATCGGGGCGTGGGTCAAACAGACGCACCATCAGGTAAATATTCTATTGAGCAGATGGCAAAAGATATCGCTGATCTATGTCATGCATTAAATATTACATCAGCGCATTTTGTCGGAAATTCGATGGGTGGATTTTTGGTGCAAATGCTTGCCTTTCAATATCCATCATTGACAAAATCGATTGTTATTAGCAACTCAGGCATGACGATCAACACCCCCTTTCATTTTTTTGTTGCTGCACAACTGGAATTAATGAAAGCCAATGCACCGAAAGAATCATTGATTAAAACAATGTGTCCCTGGGCGTTTTCATTTCAATTTTTATCGCAATCAGGGAAATTTGATGAGTTGATCAAATGGGGAATGGATAATCCGTATCCGTTTACCATTGCAGGTTATGAGGGACAATATGCAGCGCTGGATTCGTTTGATTCAACATCCTGGGCGAATAAAATAAAGGCGCCGACACTGGTTATCACCGCTGATCAAGATATTATTTTACGATCCGAATTTTCCAAACAACTTTCTTCTGAAATTTTTGGTGCGCAGTATTATTGTTTTGAAAATTGCGGACATGTGCCACATCTTGAATATCCGAAACAATATGCTGAAATTGTGAAAAGTTTTTTAAAGACAATACACTAAAAATTAAGAGATTAATGCGATGAATTTCATGCCAAGCTATGCTTTTTTCGCTTAAAAAGCGAAAAAAACGTTGCCTGGCATGATCAATTCGATGTCAAGATACCAGGACACTTTGAGATGTCTCTGCATCAAATAATGCCGCGGTTTTTTCAGCAAGTAATCTGCTAATAAGACGCTCACAATCATCATCTATAATCAGCAGATCTTGATTTTTTTGAGTTAAAAAACCACACTTGACCATGTGTGAAATACAGGTAATTAAGGGGTCAAAATAATGATTCACATTTAATAGGGCAAATGGTTTTGGTTTATCCTGTACGCCCGATTTAACATCATCCCAAACGTGCAATAGCTCAGACAAAGTACCGATGCCACCGGGCAATGCAATTGATGCATCCGATAAATCAAGCATTACCGTCTTTCTATCGAGCATAGAATCAACCACGCGCATATCAGTGACACGTGGATTATCCCAACCGCGTTCTTTCATAACATGGGGTATCACGCCGATGACATGACCCTTTTCATCAATCATGCTATTGGATATCGCGCCCATTAATCCCGCATTACCACCGCCATAAACCAAAGAGATGTTGTTCTTAACAAACAATTCACCCAATTTTTTAGCCATACTCACATATTCAGAATCTATACCTTCATCGGCACCACAAAAAACATTGATCGTAAATTTTTTATTGGTTTGCATTTGCGTGATTTTAGGTAAATGCGTATCCAAATACATAAATTTTCCATTAAAATACCTCTGAACAAAAATTTTTGTTTTGGCTTTATGCAGGTTGTTAATCTTATTTTTTTGAAATTCATTAATTTTTCTGAAAATAAAATCGGTTCGTTCTTCTACTGGCAGGACTGGCACATGGATAAACTGAAAACCATATTTTAAATAGGCATCGCGTAAGTATTTATCTTGTATATCCGTTTGCGCTTCAGTGCTCTCCCAACGCGTTCCTGTTTTTTCGAAAGGCAACTTTTCTAAAATAAAAACCAATGCGTATTGTGCATTATAAATGTGTGTTGAAACTTCTTCTTCAATTCCAGATATTGAAAGCATGCTGCAAAATGCAGCAACATCGATCAATGATCGATCTAAAAACAATAGATTATCATTTTTGATATCAGTCATTTTTTCAGCATGCAATTGTCTTTTTATTACTTCTTTTTCAAAACTCACTAAATCTGACAAAATCTCATTCATAGATAAATTGAGTTTTTGCTGTTCTTCTATATAAACAGTTGGCGCTTCCGGTAACGCTGCATATCCTTTCATTTCTAGATATTTAATCGTGGTTGTTTTTCCAGAGCATGCTGTTCCACTGATAACAACTTTCATAATCCCCCTATTTTTTTATATATCGGTTTTGTTTCATCACACTATGCAATTTCAGCATTGCAAATATAAATCCCATCCTGCATCGCAGCTACAATACAAGATTTTCATTTTTTTTATTATTTTAAATATCATTTGTAAAATAGTCACCTATTGTGCATGATGAGTATCTCATTTTTACCAATTTTTTAATTGAAAAATAGGAATAATCATGAGTTCAAAAAAATATTTTGCTATCGTTGGGTCAGTTTTATGTGCTACTGGCATTCTTTTTACTCAGCTTTCTTACGGGCAAGCCATACCGTTTAAAATTATTGTATCTCCCAATCCAGCCGGTGTGGCAATTGGCGGGATAGATGGCACACACGCGGGTACACAACAATTTACAGCGATTGAATTAAACGTCGATGGATCGATTAATTCAAAACCCAATTTAATTTGGACGTCTTCCAATCAAGCAGTAGCAACACTTGCGACAGAAGGTTCGCAATTTGCATTAGCCACTGGCGTTGAATCAGGTACAACAATAATCACCGCAAAAGATGTAGTTTATCCCAATATTTATAATAGCGTAACGTTGACTGTTCATAAAATTGGTGATGCTGTTGCGATCGGCAATAATTCAGGCTTAGTGTATTGCATGGGAACTGGAACGGACATTACCAACTGTGTTTATTTACCACCTGGAAAAATTGGCGGTGTGATATCACCTGAAAATAATAGTGTGAGTGCGCTGTGGTGGAATTCATTTTATTCTCAAACGAACGCAATAAGCCCGAATGATGGTGCTACAAATACAAAATTAATCGCGGCGCAACCCGAATTTTTGTCAAGCTATGCAGCGGGAGTTTGTCAGGCAGTGGGTCCAAATTGGTATTTGCCTGCGATTAGCGAGCTAAAAGTAATGGTTAAAAATGAAATCGCGCTCAATAATCAAGGTAATGCCAATCTAACCCCTAACGGCTATTGGAGCTCGACTGAATTCACTACAGAGCCTGGTGTGGTAAATTATACGGATGCCTATGCAATGTATGTTGATTTTTATTCAGGGTTTCAGAGTTTTGATTTGAAGTATGATAATCATCATGTGCGATGTGTTCATTATCTCTAGACGTTTACACTGGTCCGCAGTCAGCCAGCGGAACTGCCCCGCTAGCTGTCTGACCGATATGTTGTAACCGCGCCATAAACCGAAAGAAAGCGGCGACATTATATGTAGTATTGCGAGGAACAACCGCGACAGTTTGTGAAAAACCAGTTGCATTAATGATAACAATTTTCTTGCCACCACAGTCGTGTGCGTAATTGATAACGCGTAATAATTGCTTCACGCAATCGTCATTAACTTCCTGATTAACTTCCTGGCCTCTCCAATTTTTAGGTTGTCGTAATAATTCTACCGAAATTATATCGCAACTGCTTTGTTCAAATCTTTTAATGCCGATAGTGTCAAACCAATACATGCCAGTGTTAAGCTTCTGTCCGCTGCTAGTTACTTCAATTTTATTAATTGGAAATCGATACGTCCAGCATTTTTGAACATCAGTTAATGCATCAAAAGCTGGGCCCAATTCTCTTCCTTCTGTTGAATTCAAATGACTAACAATTGGATCAAGTGATTCAAATCCTGGAATAAGCTCAACGCTACCTAGAGCATGTTCATGCGCTCGATAAATCTCGGATGTAACAATAATACCAACGGATCGTGTATTTTGTGGGAGACGTATCAAACGCTTCATTTTTTCATGATCATCTAAATCAATTACACTAACTGCTAATGCGGGTCGTTGACTTTGTCCGTTTAAATGAGCGTTAATGACTATGCCTTGCACTGCAGGATTTATGTATCCTACAAATGGTACAAAATAATAGTGTTTATCAAGTTTCAAACCAAAACACCTTTCACACGCCGCGCTTAAAAGCATCATGCGATTGGGAGGGAGCAGTGTTAAATAAATCAAGATAGTGGCGAAGCGTGGATGACGCTGGTTGAGAATGCAGATCTCGCAAATATTGTATCGCGGCAGGAATTTCTGGTTGCTCTTGTTTTGACATCTCGGATGACCTCTAAATAAATACAACTGACGCCGTCCTTTTAAATCCAGTATGAATATCCTTTGTTTGTTAACATTTCAGAATAAATGTACACATTCGTGCGTTGTACGCACAACGACGCTGCAATTCTATGTCACGGTAATTCGAAAAGAAAGGGGGAGTCCCTTTCAATAGTTTGGTTTTAGCTTGAAAATTTTATGTTTTTAAAAAAACCACCCTCCCTGTTTTTAAATGATACATTGCACCCACGATTTTTATTTTTCCAGATTGCATTAATTTTTTTATCTCAGGACTTTCAGTAGGTATCATTGCAACCACGTGACGCACATTGTCTTCAGCGGCTAAATTAATAAATTTTTCGTTATCACACTCTTTTTTCCCAAATGTAGCGGTTGCTTCTTGAATTGCAGGTTGAATTTTATCAAGCAGTTGTGTCAAATGCCCTAATTTTACATCTTGACAGGCACCCTTTACGGCACCACAATTTTCATGCCCCATCACAACAATTAATTTTGCACCTGAGACACCGGTTGCATATTCTAAACCAGCCAATATATCGGGATTAATCACGTTTGCAGCAACACGTGTTACAAAAATATTACCCACGTTTTGGTTGAAAATAACATCAGGCGGAACGCGTGAATCGATACAACTCAACACGATGGCAATGGGATGCTGCGCTTTTTCAGTTAATCTTCTATTTTTTAAATAATTAATTTTTTCACCAGAATCACTGGCAAAACGCGCATTGCCTTGTATTAATCTATCGAGCGCATCGTCCGGCGTCATTCTTTGCTGTATATCAGCCGTGATCAATGGCGCATGAAATTCGGCGGCACAGTGTGGGCTAATACATAATGACATTAAAAAAACAAAGGGGTACAAAAAATGATAAAACTTTTTCATATGGCGCTCCGTTTAACAAACTTACACACAAAACCTGTGAATAACTCTGTGGAATAGGCTGGTAAAAATGCATAAACCCATGATTGGTACATCACTTTAGTGTTTTGCATAAAAATAAATCAAAAAAATAATGATGATTATTTTCCGCCCAGCATTATCCAAGTGCGCACAATGGAATCAGGGGTAAGAGACATGCTTTCAATCCCCTCCTCCATCAACCATGCTGCCAAATCAGGATGATCTGAGGGACCCTGGCCACAAATACCCACATATTTATTTAATTTTTTGCAGGTACTGATAATTTGATGCAGCAATTTTTTTACCGCTGCATCTCTTTCATCGAATAATTCTGCTACCAATTCTGAATCACGATCCAAACCGAGTGTCAATTGCGTTAAATCATTTGACCCAATCGAGTAGCCATCAAAATGCTCTAAAAATGATTCTGCCAATAATGCATTTGATGGAATTTCACACATCATATATATTTTTAATCCATTATTGCCACGCACTAATCCCTGCATTTTGGTTATTTCAATCAATTCTTTTGCTTCACGCACAGTACGCACAAAAGGAAACATGACATGCGCATTGGTCAATCCTTTTTGTTCACGCACGCGCTTCATTGCTTCGCACTCTAGTTTAAAACAATCTTGAAAATTACCTGACCGATAACGAGAACCACCGCGATAACCGATCATAGGATTTTCTTCGACAGGCTCAAAAAATTCACCGCCTAATAAATTCTTATATTCATTTGATTTAAAATCAGAAAAGCGAACAATCACGGGTTTTGGATAAAATGCCGCAGAAATAGTAGCGATTCCTTCTGCTAATTTTTCAACATAAAATTCCACGGGATTTTTATAGGCAGCGGTTTTTTCTTTAATTTCATCTTGAATTTTTTCAGGTAATTTTTCAGGATGTAAAACCGCATTCGGGTGAATACCAATCATTGTGCCAATAATAAATTCTAATCGGGCCAATCCAATGCCATCATTCGGTAAAAATTGATAGTTAAATGCTTGTTCTGGATTTGCCAAATTCATACAGAGTTTAATGGGTAATTTGGCTAAATTATCAATTTTGGTTGTTTCAATTTGATAGTCAATTAAACCAGGATACACATACCCAGTTTCTCCTTCTGCGCAAGACGCACTGATTTTTTCACCACTAGAAATTAATTGCGTTGCGTTACCACAACCCACAACGGCAGGAATACCCATTTCACGCGCAACAATGGCTGCATGACACGTTCTGCCGCCATGGTCAGTAACAATGGCCGCTGCGCGCTTCATAATCGGTTCCCAATCAGGATCCGTCATTTCCGCTATCAAAATTTCACCTTTCTGAAAATGCTGCATGTCTTTGGGATCTAAAATTTTTCGCGCAACGCCTTTTCCAATTTTCTGGCCAATACTACGGCCAATCACAATGGGTTTGTCTTTTTTTCCAATATGGTATTGCTCAATAACAGGATGTTTTTCTCGTGCTTTTACTGTTTCTGGTCTTGCTTGAACAATATAAATTGCATGATCAACACCATCTTTCGCCCATTCAATATCCATGGGTTTTCCATAGTGTTTTTCAATCGCAACGGCATGGCGTGCTAATTCCAAAATATCTTGATCAGTGAGCGAAAATTGTTGTTGATCTTTTTTATCCGTTTCTACAGCGATTACGGGTTTCTCATGTGATTTTGCATAAATCATTTTCGTTTTTTTTGAACCCAACTTCCTGCTGATAATGGCCTCTTTTCCAGCCATCAGTGTTGGTTTATGTATATAAAATTCATCAGGATTCACGACGCCTTGCACGAGCAATTCACCCAAACCATAGGATGATGTGATAAAAACCACTTGATCAAAACCGGATTCTGTATCGATGGTAAATGCTACACCGCTAGATCCGCAATCACTGCGAATCATCTGTTGAATACCCACTGATATAGCCACTTGATCATGCTTAAATCCGTGACCAATACGATACGAAATAGCACGTTGCGTGAAAAGCGACGCATACACCCGTTTAACAGCCATTAAAATATTATCAATTCCTGAGATATTTAAAAACGTATCTTGTTGACCTGCAAATGATGCATCCGGCAAATCTTCTGCTGTTGCAGATGAGCGAACAGCGACAGATTGACCATTGTTTAAATTTAATTGTTGATGGGTTTTTTCCACTTCTGATTTAAACAATGTCGAGAACTGTCCGTTTAAAATCAGTTGTTGGCAATAATCACTGGCCGCTTTTAATTTAACGATATCATTGCCATCAATATTTTTTAATGCCGCATAAATTTTATCATCTATTTTATTGGATTGAAGAAATGTGCGATAAGCATCAGATACGATGGCAAATCCTTTTGGAACGCGAATGCCGAGCGTGGAAAGCTTAGTCAACATTTCACCCAGCGATGCATTTTTTCCACCCACTGCCGGTAAGTGGCTCATATTGATTTCATTAAAATTTAAGGTTATTTTCATGGCTCAATCACTAAGGAAATGATTTTTGCATTCCTGCATTAGAAAATTTAATAACTCATGCTCTTTTAAAAAGACCACATCTTTTTGTATGCGTTGAGTAATAAGCTTTTCTACATTTTTATTCATATGTTGCATTAAATGACCTTCGATTTTAGGCGGGGCAATCACAATTAATTTTTCATATTGTTGATGGGTTCGTCCCTCATCGAGCAATTTATCTATTTCCAAAATAAATTGTGCTATTTTTACATCTTTGGGATCAGTGTGTTGTGAATAGGCGCCACCCGATTGAGAGTTGGTATTATAGTGACCCGGTTTATCAGAAACCAAATCCGCATCTTTTTTCTTATTTTCTGGGTGATAGATTTCTTTGATTAAATTCAGTTTTTTATTTTTTTTGGAAAATGAAAAAATTCTGCATTCATTTGAATTTAAAATAACGATCCATGTCATTTTTTTACTCCGTTATTAAAGGTACCCATTTAATACTTCGTTCTTACTATGTTAATCTTAATACGCTTATGATTGCAAATTGACCCTATTGTTTTACATAGGGATTCCTGAGACCTTAGAAATCACGGAAAAAACATGAGGGATTCATAAAATGAACGACTTAATAGCCATTTTTATTCGAAATTTTCCGGCTATCTCCACTCTATTTGCTTTATTATTAAGTTTTATTGTGATTTTAAGAAAAAAAAATCGTTCGACATCGGATGTTTTTTTGGGGTATTTATTCTTTTTTTCTATCGGTTTGACGGGTTTGTGGGGATTTGTGTTCCATGCATTTTTTCCTGTTATGTCAGCCAGATTTATTGGTTGGGCGAACAGTCCGTTTCAATTTGAGGTTGCGGTGGCTAATTTGGGAATGGGTGTCGTTGGAATATTTGGCTTAAGAGCTACAAAATCATATCGTATCGCAGGCACACTTTTGACGACTTGTTTTTTATGGGGTGCTGCATACGGACATATTGTTCAAATGCTTAAAGCTCACAATTTTTCACCTGGTAATGCGGGTTTAATTTTTTATAACGATTTAATCTTACCGCTGCTTCTCATTATTTTTATATTACAATTCCGCGAAAAAAGTAAGCAGTCGTAGCTATTGACTTAGCGTTTACAAAAACCAGAAAAATCGTGTACTTGACGTGTTTTCTTCTAAATATGGTTAAGAAGCCGCGCGTTCTGAAGTATCCCCACAAATTTTGAATTGTCGTGAACTTCGTAGAGACGTCGATTTATCGCGTCTCAAATCTCAGAATTACCTCGCCCTATAGTCAGTAACACTCACTCTAATGTCACTGCATTTATAAACACCGATGATAATCATGCATTTGAGACGCGATAAATCGACGTCTCTACGAAATCGTTATGAAGCGCCGAATATAATGCTGCACACGTCGTACGCGGCATATTAAAGTCGCATAACGGATTCATTGGATACGCAGTGCATTGATTGGTCGCAATAATTTCGCCACCTTGTGAAAATGTCCAAACGATAGTTTCCCAAAAGTTCTGATTCGGAACACCACCACTGTAATCAACCAACTCACAACGAATATTTTGACAATACTTAACGGCATTCAGATGAAAATTTTTTGATTTGACCCATGCAATCGGTTGCGTGCAACTATTTGCAAAAACAGCATTAGACATCAATATCAGTGTTGTAATAGTTAATATTTTTTTCATATTCTACTTCCTTGTTTTAAAGTAATGATGAACACTTTTTTCAAGTGTTAAAAAAGAATCGATGTCATATAATTGTGTTAAGAATTCGTTTTTATTTTCAATCAAGCGCGCGTAATATTTTCCTAATTTTCGTGATTGAAAAATCGCATTTCGCTCGCCATCAAATTCAATTAATCCGCTGATATGCTGCAAAAATAATTGTCCAATATCTTCAATAGAAGGTGTTGAAAAGGGTTGTCCTGTAATTTCACACATAATCTGCTGAAATAACCACGGTTGTCCAACACTGGCTCTTGCGATCATAAATCCAGCACAATGTGTTTTAATGAAAAAATCAGTTAATTGTGCTGCATTGGTGATATCTCCATTACCAATCACTGGAATGGAGACGTTAGAAACGATGCTCGCAATAGCATCTAATTGACAAGCAACATCATAATCGTGTGTCCAATGTCTTCCATGTACAATAATCGCATCCGCACCCGCTTCTTCCAATATTTTTGCAACACTAATACTACAAAACTCACCTTTTCCTGCATCGATACGCATTTTTACAGTAACGGGTATTTTGTCATCTTGACGCATGGCTTTAACCAATTGCGATAGTTTTTTTTCATCACTCAATAAATAACTACCACACCCTTTTTTTCTGATTTTAGGTTGAGGACATCCGCAATTTAAATCTAAGATATCGGCATGATTATTAATAGCATATTCACTGGCGCGCGCTAAAATATCGGGTTTATTGCTGGATAATTGCCAACATAAATTTTTTTCATGGGGTGATCGCGCTTGATAACGTGGGCTACGATCAGTGCCATTGGCAATATGCAATGCGGATAACATTTCTGTACAGCAATAAGCAACTCCACCAAATTGCCATACCAATTCGCGAAATGGTGCACAACTGACTCCCGCCAATGGTGCCTGAATTAAGTTACTTTCGAATGTTTTTTTCCCAACAGTCAGTGGTTTTAGCATTATATGCATTAATCGATCGCACCCTGTTTTTTTAGAAACGCAGCAATGCCTTCAGCAAAGGCATGATATCCCTCTGCATTTAAATGAATAGCGTCTGACTTATATTCCTGTGTACGTAATAATTTTGGCAGCAATGTCATATCAACAGGAATATCACTCTCATGCGCAATTTCTTTGTAAAAATCCGGTGATGAAAGCATTATGCTTAACTGAGGAACACCAATTAATACAACAGATGCGCCACTGGATTTCACCATTTCAATTAATTGCTTCAAATTATTGGCGATAGTTTCATGCGGTATTCGATGCAACATATCATTCCCACCGATACATAAAATAACTAAGGCGGGCTTATATTTTTCAAGCACACCTGGAAGACGCGAAATACTACCTTCGGTCGTTTCACCAGAAACACCGGCATTTATAACGCGAAAACCAATGAGCTTTTCCAGTACCGCAGGATAACTGTTTTCTTGGCTTGTTCCAACGCCGTATGTCAAGCTATCCCCAAAAGCAACAATGGTGTTGCCTGTAACGAGATGCGGTAATTTTGGCTGATCTTGTGTACAAGCGGCGAAAAATAACGAAAATAGCACTAGAAAAAACGTATTGATAATTATAGATAAAGTTCTTTTGTGTATTTTCATGATTCCGTCTCTTTTGCAAACAATATATACTTAAAAAAATCTATTTTATCTACTATGATACAAAAATAATATACAGGAGCATCAATACAATGAAAATCAAGTCAATTGATCCGATGACAGCGAGCGAATGGTTAGACAATAATGAAGCCGTTTTAATTGATGTTCGTGAGCCTGGAGAATACAAAGAAGTGCATATTTCTGGCGCTCATCTTATTCCCATCAACACCATTCAAAAAAGTAAACTACCCGAAGTAGCGCGCAATAAAAAAATAATTATACATTGTAAGCTTGGGGTGCGTGGATCAAAAGCATGCGAAAAATTATTATCTGAAGATAAAAATTTAGATGTATATAATATTGAAGGTGGCATTGTTGCATGGGAAAATGCGGGATTTAAAGTTGTAAAATAATTTGCAAGGTTCTCTTAACATGAACGATCCTCAAGAAAATAAAAAAGGCATATTGGCATATTATCCAATTTTTTTAATCGCAGCTTATATTTTAGGTGTGAGCATTATTAATAATATTGATACGCACGAAATTCATTGGGTGCGATTAATGAATCAATTTATGGCAGGATTTTTTCTCGTTTTTTCTGCGTTTAAATTTTTGGATATCCGCGCTTTTGCAACAGGATATGCAACTTATGATGTATTGGCAAAGCGATTTTATGCGTATGGATTTATTTATCCATTTTTTGAATTAACGTTAGGCGTTTTATATATTGGCAATTGGTTTCCTATCACAACACTTTACTTAACAATCATTGTGATGGGTTTTTCAAGTATCGGCGTGATCAATAGTTTGATTAAAAAACAAAAATTAACGTGCGCTTGTTTAGGTACAATTCTAAAAGTACCGCTTTCAATTATTACGTTAATTGAAGATTTATTGATGGTTTTATTGGCGGTGATTTCGTTAATTATGCTATAAACTCGATTCCGCAGTTTTTTGTCATTCATCATGAATCAGAAAAACACTGCGCATGACGCATTTGCTGATCATATAGTTTAGAGGCCGAGCGTTAGCGAATGCGAAAGTCTATTCAAAGCAGTGTACTCCACGCAGGCTTTCGCATTCGCTAACGCTCGGCCTCTAAACTATATATCCAGCAGAAACGTTGCGTTCAGCGATTCTTTGATTTTTGTAAACAATGACAAAAAACTGCGGAATTGAGTATAAAATATCGCGTCTCTACGAAATACCAACTGCAAACAACCATTCCTTTGTTGGTGTTACTAATTTTCGTTCATGCAAACTAAAAAGACCAATGGTAAATTCAGCTTCACAACAAACATCGTCACCACGCATCATTTTTTGCAAAAGTTTTCCGATTTTGTTTTTGTAAAAAACGATTTGTGTTTCGATAATGATTTCTTCGCGCAAACGTATTTCTTTTTTAAATCGTATGTTGATTTCAAGAATGGTTGGACCCAATCCTGTTTCTTGAATTTTTTTTAATCCATAACCATTTTTGGTAATAAAATCCCAACGCGCTTCTTCAAACAAAATTAAGTACGTTGCATTATTGACATGTCCAAAAGTATCAAGATAACTTTCTTTGATAACCACTGGATAAGAAAATATTTTTGCGTTCATTTTTATATTACCTGCATGTTTAAAATAGTTTTAAATACAACTTTCAATTCTATCAAGGCCGTGTTTTGTGGTGTCGTGATCAATGGTTAATGCGGGAAATAAAGTAATCATGTGATTGCCAAGTGTTGATAGTATAACGCCTGCATCAAATGCGCATGAAACAATTTTTTCAGCATAATCTGCTTTTTCAAAAGATATTGCGATTGCCAATCCTTTTGCGCGAATTTTAAAGGCAGATTTAAATGGCATTTTTGATAAGCGATTTACAAAGTAATCGCTCATCTCATGCGTGTTTTTTTCTATTGCTTGTTGATGCGTTATTAAATATTTGATGTTGGCAATAGCAGCTTCTGTTGCTATGGGATGCCAGCCAAATGTGGAGTAAAAACTAAAATCAAATTGCATGGATTTTGCAACTGCTTCAGTTGTAATGGTAGCGCCTAGCGCACCATAACCGCCACTCAGGCCTTTCCCCATACACAAAATATCAGGCTTGATATCAAAATGTGATGATGCAAATAATTTTCCGGTTCTACCAAAACCGGTTGCGACTTCATCCATAATTAATAATGCACCGTATTTTTTACATAATAAATCGGCTTGTTTCATAAAATCATCTGTCGGAATTTCAACGCCCAAATTACAAATAATAGGCTCCATAATTAACGCCGCAATTTCATGATTTTTTAACAGGTTTTCTAATTGTTGTAGTGCAGTAGTGTCTAGCGGTGGTTTTAATTTATAGCAATGAGGCAATAAATTAGAATACCATTGTCGGAATTCAGATGAACCCACGCTCATCGCACCCAGTGAGTGACCATGATACGTATTTTCGATAGAAATAAATTCATGTCGTTTTGTGTGTGACATTGCAGCTTGTAATGCAATTTCAACTGCTTCTGTGCCGCCCGTTGCACGAAAACACACTTGCAAATCACCCGGTGTAATTTTTGCTAAAATTTCAGCTAATTCCGCCCAAGGTTCATATAAAAAACCAGGGTTTACATATTCCGGTCCATCAAATTGTGAAATACGTTTTCGAATGTCCGCATTTCCCCAACCGATATTCCCAACACACCACCCTGTTAAAAAATCAATATATTGTTTACCCGATCTATCAAAAATGAAAGATCCTTCTGTTTTTACAACATCAATATGATGGGCGTTACAATCTCGCGCCAGAAATTTTTTGTCTTTATCAATTAAATTCATCCAATCATTTCCTTAAAAAAATCAAGTGCATATTGAAAAGAACGCTCAGCTGCTGTGCGATTATACTCACGCCCCATTTCTTTTTCTTTATTGGCATCAAAAGTGCCTGTTTTAGGGTCGGTAAATGAATGTTTTGCGTCACCAAAAAAAGTAAAGGTCCAATCTTTTGCATCTGCATCTGCCATCTCTTTTGCAAAATTTTGTAACTCTGTTGGCGGTACTTGTTTGTCTTCATATCCATGAAGAATAAGTATTTTACTTTTAATGGGTGATGTTGGCAGATTGGATTTTGCAAGAACACCATGCATACTAATACCCGCTTTCAAATCTGCTCCGCTGCGCGCTAATTCCAAAACACACATACCACCAAAACAAAAACCTACGGCGCCAATTTTTTTGGAATTAATATTTTTTTGCTGCAACACTGTTTGATAGGCCAAAAGTGCACGCCTTCTCACCAATGAACGATCTTGCAAAAACGGTGTAATTAATTTAAAACAACCTTCTATTGTATCGGAAACAGCAGCATCACCATACATATCCGCTACAAAAACAGCATAGCCTTTTTCCGCCAGCTTTTTTGCATAGGCTAATGCAAAATGTCCACGCCCTTCAAAAGCGGGAAATAAAATAATGGCAGGTTGCGCTGTATTTGATAATGCCTCATCATAAAATAATTCTCCGATCAATTTTTGCTGATCGTCAAAATAATCAATTGAAGTGTTTTTTATCATATTTTCATTTTCCATATTTAATTAATTTAATTTGGATAAACAATAAATCCTGTTATTAACAGTGACATTTTTCAACTCTTTCCAGTTCGTCGTATAACTTTGACTTTTTTTCGTAGATTTTACAATCCAATCAGGTTTAATTCCTTCAGCCGCTAAGAATATACAATGACTTCCAAACCGATGATTAATATGATCAACTGTTTTCATCAGTGACTGATTGTCAGCACTATTTTCACAAAATAAATCCGATTGCTGCATTTTTTCTGAGATTAAATCACATAAAATAATACCTGTTTTTTGATATAAAAATCCAGGTTTATAGATTTTTTTCAAAAGAGATTGCGCAACCGCTGTGATATAACATGTGTCATTACTGCTGCATAGTAATTGCTGTGCATCAGACGCACTATAAAATTTCATTTTACTAAATGGACTAGTACGCAGATAAACCAACACGGATTGCGCTTTGGTTTTTTCTGATCTGGCTTTTTCGCAAGCTCTTGCAGCGTACGCACTAATCGCTTCTAGCAAATCATTTAATTCCGAGACCGGTTTTCCAAATGAGCGCGAGCAAGTGATATTTTTCTTTTGACTGATTTCTTCCAATGTTAAACACGAAACACCCCGTAATTCTAAAACGACACGTGTCATCATCACTGAAAAACGTTTTTTTAAAAATGCAGTATCTTGATTACAAAGATCCTGTGCAAAATTAATTTTCATCATTTGTAATTGTTGCGCTGATTTTCTACCAACACCCCACAATGACTCAACCGGAAATCTCTCTAATACCTTATTTTTAACGCTGTCTTCACGCAAATCACACACATTATTTTTTGATAAGGGATGATTTTTCTTAGCAAGATGACTGGCCATTTTTGCCAGTGTTTTTGTTTTTGCAATGCCGATGGAAACAGGAATGCCGACATGCTGCAAAACAGTCTGTCTTATTTTCTGCGCATAATCATAACTTTCTGAAAAGCCAATTTTATCCAATCGTAAAAACGCTTCGTCAATAGAATAAATTTCCATATCAATACAATGATTTTTTAATACCATCATCACACGATGAGAAATATCGCCATACAATGCAAAATTGGACGATAACGCACGCACTTTATGTTGACGACATAATTTTTCAATTTGAAAATACGGTTGTGACATTTGAATACCCAATGATTTTGCTTCATTAGAACGTGCAATCACGCAACCATCATTGCTGGATAAAATAATCACGGGTTTATTATTTAATGTGGGATCAAATAGTCTTTCACAGGATGCGTAGAAATTATTGCAATCAACGAGTGCAAAACACATTTGTTTAGAGTGCGTGAATGACATTGGTCACCACTCCCCAAATATGCACATCTTGTAACTCTTTCACGACAATCGGTTTAAAATCGGGGTTTTCAGGCATAAAGTAAATATTGTTATTTTTTATTTTTAATCGTTTGACGGTTAACTCGCCATCAATAGCAACAACAACGACTTTGTCATCAACCGGTTCAATACTACGATCTACAATTAAAATATCACCCGTATATATGCCCGCATTTTTCATTGAATCGCCGGACGCGCGGACGAAAAAAGTGCTTGCAGGATTTTTGATTAAATGCGTATTGAGATTCAGTTGCGCTTCAATATGATCATCAGCGGGTGATGGAAAGCCAGCAGATACATGTGAGCCGTACAATGGCAATCGATGACCTTTCGTTTGAATATATGACAAAACTTCATCGATCATACCCACCGGCATGCGCACCACTTGTGTTGCATCCCGGTATTTGCCAGAACCTTTGGGGCGCCCCGCTCCCGTTCGCCTGCCGCCGTGTTTCATATTTATCTCGATAGGTTGAATTATGTAACAAGTATCAAGATAACATATTTTTATGATGCCAGGCAAAGCTTCTATGCTCTATGAAATGAAATTGACTGATGCAAAAAACTGTTTAAATGTGATACCTTTGCTAAAGAATTAATAGGTATAATCAATGAATATATTTTTATTAATGTCACCGCTTTTACTAATTGTATTAACTGGTTATTGTAGCGCAAGATTTTCCTTATTTTCTGAAGAAAGCAATACCTATTTCACACGGTTTGCATTTTTTATTGCGATGCCCTGCCTGTTATTTTTTGATTTTTCTAAAACACCCGTGTCTGAATCAATTAATGTTCCATATATTTTAGCTTTTGTATTATGCATGATAATGACTGGCACATTTATGTTTACCTTCACGAGAGTTTTTTTAAAAAAATCATTAGCGGAATCCGCTTTGAATATTATGGGTTCATCTCAAGTCAATACAGCTTATTTTGCCATTCCATTATTTATATTGGTCTTTAATAATCCAACACCAGTTTTACCCATACTCATTTTCCAAACAGTCATTTTAACAACGATTGTTTTGTTGATAATAGAACATGATTTAAAGGAAAAAATCACTGAAAAACGTGGGTATTATTTTGAAAAAATAAAAAGTGTTTTTTTGATTATGATAAAAAATCCTATCATCCTCGCTTGCATACTAGGCATTGGATTTTCATTTTTCAATCTACATACACCCATTGCCATTAATAAATTTTTAAAAATAATCGGTGAAACTGCTGCGCCATTAGCACTGTTTGCATTAGGACAATCGCTTTTCTTTGATCTTAAAAAAATTGTTGGCAAGGAGTTAATGGAAATTACCATTATCACTTTTATAAAATTATTTATTCTGCCAATACTGGCATTTTTTGTTGGAAAATATATATTTCATCTCAATCATTTTTGGTTAGCGTCACTGATTCTTATGGCGGCAATGCCATCTCCAAAAAATATGTTTATTTTTGCTGTCCGATACAAACTGGATATTAAAAAAGCCAGCACAGTGGTTGCGATATCGACTTTATTATCGTTTATTACATTGAATGTGTTGCTGATTTTACTGCACTCATCTATTTAAGGTATTTTTAAATACATAAAGTCTATACAGAATAAAGTGTAACGGAGCCATCTCATTAATACACCAATAGAGAAAATAAATGTCTAAAATAACAATTCCTGCATTACTGATTCGAGGTGGAACCAGCAAAGGTTTATTTTTCAATGAAGCTGATCTTCCACCCGCAGGTGAAAAAAGAGATCGGTTATTATTGTCGATCATGGGTAGTCCTGATCCGAGCGGTATGCAAGATGAATTGCCCAAACAGATAGACTTTAAAGTTCTTGAACCAATGATTCATTGTCTTGGAAAAGCAGCCGCTGAAATTATGAAAATTCCTTATAATGCTGCACTGAGAATTGCGTGGGTTTCTTCTTCAAAAAATCCTGATGTTAATATTGTCAGTCGCATTTCAACAGAGGGGAGAATGCATCATGCGTATACCGGAACGGGTGCTATTAACTTAGCCTGTGCCGCTAAAATTCCAGGCACCATTCCGTTTAAAATTGTTCAAAAAACACTGAAAAGCACTAATGAAAATGCAGCTATCAATATTGCTCATCCTTCTGGGATAATGCAAGTCAATGCGATAGTTGTAAAAAATAATAGTGGAAAATGGATTGCACAAAGTTCTGTATTTATTAGAACCGCAAAAATTATTATGGCTGGAGAAGTGTTTGCATAATTTAAAAAACACCGGTTAGCGAGAGAGAAAAAATAATATCTGAATCATTGTGATCAGTTATAGTCTGATGCGAACTATTGTATGATCAAGAACTTCTTTTTTGCTCTTTTCTAATAATTTAATCTGCTCATTCATAAATTTTGTTATTTCCTTATTCGCTTTTACATTGGCTGCAATCTTATATTTTTTATTGTCATAAGGTTCATTTGTACGAGGAATAATGGTTTTTTAAAAAGCGAAAAAAGCGTTGACTGGCATGATGAAAAAGCGAAAAAAGCGAAAAAAGCGTAGCCTGGCATGGCTGACTTAGCAATATAAAACAATAAACTTGCTTTCTCATTCTTTGTTCCTCTTGATAAGCATTACTTTCTAATTAATTTATTTAAAAAAGGGATGCAAATCAGGCAAATGACAGAAAAAATAAGTGCCAATGCGGTATATTGTAAAAACGCATGTCCATAAATTTTATCCATCGCAGGAATTGAATGAATGTCTTTTGGAATGGCCGCGTAATTTGCAATCACTCCGGCTAATTTTTCACCCAAGCCAAGTGCCACAAACCAAACACCCATCATTAAGCCCACTAATTCTTGTGGTATAAAAACAGTCACCATAGCTAAACCAATCGGGCTTAATAATAATTCTCCAATCGTAATAAACAAATAAGCAAATACAATAAATATCATATTGCTCATGCCAGCGGCATTTGTATATGTCGTGCCAGCATAGGCAATTAAAAAGGCAACAGCGATTGATAACATCGCCAATGTAAATTTTAAGGGGATGCTTGGATTTTTATTTTTTGTAGATAATTTTTGCCATAACACAGCAAAAAACGGGCCAAGCAACACAATAAATATTGATTCTAATCCAGTAAACAATGGTGTTGGTAATGTAAAACCAAAAATGTGGCGATTCACAGCACGTTCAATAAATAAATTCGTAGAAAAAAATATTTGAAAGAATATCGCCCAGAAAACTATTGATAATATCGTGAGAAAAATACAAGCCAACATTTTATTACGTGCCATTATATTATATCGAAATGCATAAGCAATTAACCCTATGAAAACGAGCGCACCACCGCCTAACATGATTTCATTGGCGAAACCGCGATGACGAATCATCTCATAAGAAAGTGCCATCAATACCAACGCACCAAAATAAACCAATGCAATAGCCAATGGATTTTTTTTGGCAATAGATAATTTAATGCGATTAAACTTATTAACCTTTTTTAAATACGCTAAACCAAAAACAAAAGTTGCCGTTCCCATCAAAAGGCCAATGCTTGATAATAAAAACGGCACATGCCAACCAAAATAGCGAACGAGATAACCAGAAGATACTGAGGCTATCAATGCGCCAACATTCATACCCACATAAAAAATAGTATACCCTTTTTCACGATAAGGATCTTTTTCATGATAAAAATCGCCGAGATAACTTGAAATATTTGGTTTAAAAAATCCATTTCCGATACTCAAAATTGCAAGTGCGCCATAAAAGAAATATTCATGCGGCAATGCTAATAAAGCGTACCCAAATGCCAATAAACATCCACCCAATGTCACCGCATGCTCAAAATCTAAAATGCGGCTTGCAACGTAGCCACCCAAAATAGGGGTTATCCAAGAAATAGCCGAGTATACACCTAAAATGGCGTAACTTTTTGAATCTGAAAATCCAAACACTTTATTTGTCATATATAAAACAAGCAACGCTTGAATCACATAAAAACCAAATCGCTCCCACATCTCTGTTGCAAAAAATACAGGAATAACGGCAGGTTGTTTTGCTGAAAATGATCTTGATTTATTTGATTGCTTTTTCATTCTTGCTTTCCTTGAATCGCATAAAAATAACGTAATAAATTAAAACACCCATCAACGCTAATGCAATATAACTTTCTGCGAGCAATGTCACACCGTCTTTCACTAATAATCCAACAAATCCCGTCACTAAAAATGCAGCAAGCATTTGAAAGCTGCCATATAGCGCACCTGCAGCACCTCTTTTATCATGAAATGGACTTAAGGCTTTTGATGCGGAATTGGGTGTTATAAAAGCTTGAGAAAAAATTGTGAAAAATACGGGAATCATAATTAAAGGAATGTTGATATGCTTTAATAAAATAAAAAATAGCAACCAAACACCGGAACCTAATAAAAAAATAAATCCAACAAGCAATGTTTTTTGACTACCGATTTTTTTAATAGATTTTGTATTAATAAATTTTCCAACAAGACCGCCAAAACCTGCGATTGCAGTTAACCAACCATAAAAAACAGGGCTTAAATGAAACTGTATTTGAAAAATAAATGGACTGAGTGTGGAATAAACCATTGCAGCGGAAACAGCGATACCTGTCATCAATGTGCATCCGACAAACACAGGATGTGTCAGTAACGTTTTATAATTATGAACAATAATTTTTGCACGGCACGCATCAGGATTTTTATGAAGATTGGTTTCAGGACAAAAAAAGGCGTATAACAAAAGCGCTGCCGTTAAAATAGAACCTAGTGTAATAAAATTCGCTTGCCAATCAAATCGCTGTTGAATATAACCCCCGAGTGCAGGAGCAAACATCGGCGATAAAGTGACAAACATGCTAAAATAAGAGCCTATAACAGCGAATCTATCGCCTTGTAAAATATCAGCCAGCATTGTTCTGCCTAATCCCATGCATACACCAGAACCAACGCCTTGTAATAATCGCGTTAATAAAAATGTATTGATATGCGTTGTAAATACAGAACAAAAACTGGCAATTGCAGCTAATAATAATCCGAAAATCACAATCGGTTTTCGACCATAGCGATCTGAAAGTGGGCCATAAAATAAAAGACTAGCACCCATTCCTAATAAAAAAATAGAAACTGATTGCTGCATGTGTTGTTGATTGGTGTGCATAAACGTCATGATATGCGGCATGGAAGCTAAATGAATATCAATTCCAAGCATGCCGCAAATCGCAACAATCACTACAATAGAAAGTGTTTTGAATTCTTGAGCTGTAATTTTAAATTCTGTACTCATGATTAATTTAATCCGGTTTTTTATCTTGAATGGACGGAAGTGGCGCATTCAAATTACCATTGCCAATGGGTATTTCACCGTAGCTATAAGGATTTACGCCTTCGATACAGGCAATATTAATACCGTACTGATTTGGGTTGCTTCTGCGTTTGTGATGCGTATAAATCCCACATGTTTTACAAAAATAATGTTCAGCGACTTTTGTATTCCATTGGTACAACGTTAGATTATCTTGCCCTTTCGTAACCTTCAAATGAGTGGTCGGCACCATTGCCATCACAGCACCTTTGCGACGACACAGTGAGCAATCACAGCGACGAATATTTTCCAATCCATTGTCAAACTGAACTGTGACTTCAACAGCGCCGCAATGACATTTTAAAATTCTTTTTTCTGACATAATTTTCCCAGCTTATTCTGGTTTTGGTAACTGTATATTTGGACTTTGCGTTTTTTCTGGTGATGGAATTACCGCTTTCGCATCTGATTTTTTAATCTCTGGAGACACCTTTACTGTAATATTTTTAACTGGATGACTCTCGATTTTCATTTTTATTTTTGAATGGTCATGTGGTGTTGGCATTTTTGCAACAATCATTCGATCTGGAAACTCAACAGATTTACCTAGCCATGCATTAATTTCTTTTAAATCCACAACACTTAACGTTCCCGCCGCATCTTTTAACGCAATGATATTATTAATATAGGCATATTCATCCGTCGCATATTGTTCCTTTGCTTGATACAACTTTGTCAGCTGCGTTAATATATCTAACATAGTACGCGTACCCGCTTTATATCCCCCTTCCGTTGAATGCAATGCAGCGCGTGATGCAATAATATTTTTTTTATCTGCTTTAATTTGTGTGATATTCGCGAGCACACCTAAAAAACCAGAGCGTGTTTGATTGACAACGGTACGATACGTTTGTTCTAACAAACCAGAGGCGGTCACGTAATTATATCGCGCTTGTTCAGTGTCTGCTTCAACAAGACCGCCTTGTATAGGTGCGTAAGCCAGATTTAATCCAAAGCTTGCCGTATCTGTTGCTGTATCTGGCGGATTATATGCAGTGTGAGATTCACCGACGCCACCTTGAAAACTTAATGTCGGATAACCTCCCGCCGCTTCTTGCTTAATAAATTCCATCGCAGCAAGTACATTATAATTTTGAGCGATTAATCCATAATTTTGTTTGATGGCTACAGATACCCATTGATTAATATTCACAGGCTTTGGACTAATCAACGGTAGATGTTTCCCCAATCCATTTAATAAATAATAATTTCGTCCTGTTAATGCAGATAAATTTTCTATTTGACTATTTAAATTGTTTTCTGCAGCTACTTGCTCCGTTACCGCTTGTTCATAACTCGCAAGGTCGTCGTTAGCATCTGTAATTGAAATTATTCCCGCGTGAAATTGTTCATTCGAATGGATATATAGACGCCAAGTCTCACGTTTATCTGCAATAGCAAATCGCAACTGATCATAGGCTAATAACACAGCAAAATAAGCGGTTGCTGTGCGTTGCATTAACGATTGTTGCGCTGATAAATAAGTGGCTGTCGCAGCTTTCACTGTCGCATCTGCACCCTTAATTTGTGCCCATACAACGCCATTAAAGATCGCTTGTGAGGCGCTTAATGCATAACCATATTGCCAAGAATAACTACTGGTGTTTGTTGTTGAGGCATTTGGACTGGTGTGTGAATATTCACGCGTTGCATTTGATGCAATCGATACTTGCGGTAAATATCCTGCCTCTGCAATCGGTATTAACATTTTTTGTGAGTGCCAGGTTGATACCGCTTGTGCGTAAATCGGATCACATTGCAGTGCTTGGTAATATACTTGCATTAGGTTATATGCATAAACCGAAGACGTCGAAAATCCCGCGGTAAAAACAATTGCGTTGACTATTATTTTTGGATTTAATTTAAAAATTTTCATTATCAACAACGCTACCGTTGCCCTCCATTTTTTTTATCAATACATAGATCAACGGAATAATAAATAATGAAAACAACGTTCCAATCGCTAATCCACCTACAATGGTGATACCTAAATTTTCTCTCGACACATAAAGTGTATTACCACTAAATACTAATGGAAGCGCACCAAATATCATTACAAGTGTCGTCATGATGATCGGTCGAAATCTTAAAGCAGTTGAAGTAAGAATGGCATCTACCACTGATTTTCCTTTTTTTAATTCGTTATTGGCAAATTGAACGATTAAAATACCGTGTTTTGTAATCAAACCAACCAGTGTAATTAATCCCAGCGCGCTGAATAAATTAATCGAACCACCAATTAAATACAAAGACAAAGCACCGCCAACAATGGTGAATGGTACTGTCAACATAATAATTAAGGGGTCAATTAAATTTTTAAATAAAATCGCTAATAAAAAATAAACAGACATAATTCCCATTAGTGCAATCATTAATGTTTCATTATTGCCGCGTAAATAATCTCTCGCATTATCGACATATTGATATTGCAGTGACGAATAATTGTGTTGCATAAAGTGATCAACATATGAAATGGCTTGTCCCATCGAATAATCATGATTTAAATTACTTCGTATTTCCACTGCAGGCTTTCCATTAAATGTGGTTAATACCAATGGTTGCGCTTCAAAACCGAGCGATACAAAATCAGTCAGTGGATAATATTTTTGAGTGAGTGGACTTTGAATAGTCAGTTTTTGCAATGATGCAGGGTTAGTTAAATCGTCGTTATTGGCTTGCACAACAATAGGTACACTTAAACCTGCTATATTGAAATAATTATTTAATGTATAGCCACTGTAATAGGTGGACAATAACTGCGTAATTGATTGAGAAAAAATACCAAGGCTTGCCGCTTTTGACTTATTAACTTGAAACATCAATTGCCTTTGCGGTTCATTAATTTCATTGGTGACAAATGAAAAATGATCTGATTTTTTCATTGATGTGGTGATGTTAGCTGCCGCTTGATTAATAACGCCAATATCACTGCCGCCATAAATATAAAAACTCACATCATACGTATTACCATTGTCAAAAAAATTGGCTGCTTTGGCATAAGTATTTTCTAAATGTTTTGTTTTTATAAACTGACTTATTTTATCGACCAATGCATACGTGGATTTAATATATTGTGGCTTTAAAATAGTTACAAGCCCACCATCAAGTTGCCCCGAGGATTGATTTTTATATATCCAAATTAAATAAGCTGACATCTTTTTATCTTTATAAAAAGATGAAAAATCATCGAGTCTTTTTTCTAACGAACTTACCGTATCTTGATAAGACCCTATAATATTTATTTTAACGACTCTAATAGGTTCATTGGGATAGACTTTTTTTGGCAATTGCATTGCAAAATAACCACCTGCTATCACTAATACGACGATAATAGTTAACGCGATATTTTTATTTCGTATAATAAACGCTAAAATTCGATGATATTTTGCAATAATATTTTTTAAAAACTGATCAAATTGTATTTGATAGTTGCTATGGGGTTTATCAGATAATAATGTGATTGCCATCACAGGTGTTAATGTTAATGCAATAATACCTGACACAAAAATAGCAGATGCTAACGTAATAGCAAAAGGTTTAAATAAATCTGCAACCCGATTTGACAAAAACATAATTGGCACATAAACAACAACGAGCGTTAGTGTAATACCCACAATCGTTAATGCAATATCAGATGTTCCTTGTACGATAGCCTGATGTTTTTTCATACCTTGTTCTAGGTAGCGCGTAATATTTTCCACAACAACTACCGCATCATCAACGACCAAACCCACTGCAATCACTAATGCTAATAATGTAAAAAGATTGATGCTAAAGCCTAATAAAAAAAGAAAGGTAATTGCACTGAGCAAACAAACTGGAATAGTAATGATGGGAATAAGTGTTGCTCTTAAAGAACCTAAAAAAATAAATGCGATCAATATCACCAAAATACTGGATATCGCAATGGTTGAAATCACTTCATTAATGGAAGCATGCATTAATGTCGACACATCATACACTTTCAAAATTTTTACATCACTAGGCAATTCTTTTTGAAATGTTTTGAGATACGCATTCACTTTTTTTGAAACGTCAAATGGATTCGCGCTGGATGCAGTATCCAAACCAATTCTGACTGCTGTTTTACCATCCACTTTAAAAACATCCTCTGGAACGATATCCCTCGGTTCAAATTTGATTGTCGCAATGTCTTTTAAATAAATGGGCGTGCCAAAAAGTGATGTTGCATTAATACCTGCGCCTGTATGCTGATATCCGACCATTATATTGCGCAATTCATTTAATGTTTGAAAATTATCAGACATATTTAAAACATATGTTTGATTTTCAATATTGAGTTTTCCTAAAGGATTCGATTGATAAACAGCATTTAATGTTTGCGCAATGGTAGTGGGATTTAAATGATAAGCGGCGATAGCTTCAGGACTCAGCATTACTTTAACAACAGGATTAAAATCATTGGTATTCACATTCACATTAGGCAAGCTATTGAAAGTGGGTAGTAGCGTTGATTGCGCAATGGTTTCTAAATTAAATAACGGCGTTTGATTTGAAGTAAGTGCCATCCACATTAAAAACGCATAACCAGTGTCTAATTTTATCTTCGGCTGATGCACTACCGGCGGTAAATCACTCGATGCAATTGCCTGCGTAATTTGCATTTGTGTTTGCAACACGTCATAGGGACTTTCCTTGCGAAGCGCCAATTCAATTCTTGCAGAACCCGCCTTAGAATTAGCAACAATACTTTGCACATTGTTAATAGCTTGCAAACCAGTCACAATTTTAGTCGCCACTTGTCGCTGCACGGTTTGTGCATTGGCGCCAGGATAATTTATAGTAATAGACATACCGCTGGCAGGTGTTTCTGGCAGCGGCGAAATATTCATCAGCGTAATACAAAAAATACCAATCACACATAACAAAAAGGCAAGAATATAAATAATTAATTTGTTTTTAATGCACGCCGCTATCCATTTCATTATTTGGATACCTTTACGACTTGTCCTGTTTTTAATTTTTTGGAATTAGAGATAATTAATGGCGTCCCTACTTTTATACCTGATTTTATAATCACTAATCCTGAAGATTTTATACTGCCTAATTTGCAATGTTGTTTTTCCACGATGTTTTTTGCATTTAAAACGTAAAGATAAAAACCGTTCGCATCCGTTTGAATTAGTGATTGTGAAACCGCTAACACTTTACGATTCGAATTGAGTATATGAGTCACACGACCAAATGTATTGGGTTGTAAATTTTCGGGTTTAACGAAATTTGCGCGCAAGGTGATATTGTAATTCGTTGCGTTCATTGCGGGCGATACATAACTCACCGTTCCATGATAATTTTTATGAGATCCTTTGGGAGAAAACAATACTTTTTGTCCTAACGCTACTTGCGAATTATATTGACTGGGTAATTGATAGCGCAGTTGCAAATTATTTTGTTTTACTACATCAGCCAATACATTGCCCGCAGTAACATAATCACCTGATGAAAATTGCGTGTCTGATATCACGCCACTGATCGGAGAAACAATGTGCTGCATATTTTTAGTTTCGTTATATTGCGCCAACGCTTCTTCATAAGCAGATTTCGCATTAATTAATCGAACTTTTGAGACAGCATCTTTATATTTTTTTAATACGTTTTTATAGCGTTCATATAATTCCTGAGTGGAATCTAATTTTGCTTTTGCTTGCGCCAACTGCCCTGATGCATCGCTTGAACGCAATGTAAAAAGTAATTGTCCACTTGAGACGATTTGCCCCGGAGAAAAATGAACAGAAGTAATAACACCACTTGTTTGTGCACGTATGGTGACAGACCCGGGTGAAATCACTTCACCATAAGCTGACACCGTTAAGGGAATTGTTGTATAGGTTAATGGTTTTACAACAACGTGAGGCGTCACGTGTTTTATTTTTTTATGAGGTGCGCCATAAGCAGGAAATAAAATAAAAACAGCAAGTAATAGGTATAGATGCTTTTGAATTGACCCAGAAGATTTATGCATAATAGAAACGTCCATCAACTTTAAGCATATGTAATATAAATAATAACATTGAAATTCTAACTATACACTCAGGTCCATCCTCGAAGCCTCAGGCTATTCCTCAGCACTTGTCTTCTAAAAGATTAGAAAATTACTACAGCAGCTTTTTAATTTATAAAAAAGGTAATTATTCCATTACTTTAGTGATTTATCAATGAAATGTCATTAAAATTTCTGATTTTTTGATGGAAATTATATGAAGGTAGTCATTTTGTATGTACTTTAATAAATTTATAATAAAAAATTAATGATAAAAATATTTACAATGCACAATAAAAGTACTATAGTGTTTTTATATATCGACTAGGGATTAGCGTTTACCAAAACGTACATATCAGTGAGTGCGCCAACTATTTGAATATATAAGGGGTTTCTCATGTCAAGAATAGATCAAAGCACTGTTTCGTATCAGTCGAATGCACGACCTAACGACCTTAGTGAATCATCAATCGGTCAGACATCTTTAGTTCAATCTGATCAAGCGGCTCAACCGGTAGAAACGGAAGAGGCGGGAGAAACGGTATATTTTTTCTCAATAAATTCCGCTGTATCGAATCGACCAGGAAGGAACGATGTTAAATTAACAAAAGAACAAATCACTGCATTAATTGGGTCTCAACCACAACAAAGAGAAGACACCCCGTTGATTAGGCCTCAACAACAAGAAAGTGCTGCTCCTGCAACAGACGAACCAAGCTGCTGCTGTCCTGGTTTTACTAAATTTAAAGCGGCATTCTTTTGTGCACTAGAAAGTCTTAAACCTAGCACAGATACTAATCTGCATAATACACTACAAAATATGCATTAAAATCAATAATAGAGCACTTTATCTATGAGAAAAGAACACAGATCATGTCAGTAGATGTGGAAACAATGACTCATCGTTTTCTTGAAAAAACACTTAGGTAATGAAATAATCGCCTTATAGTAAATTAGTAGGATAAATAAAAATGGCAGCCGTGCATTCACTCATTGAAAAAAACACAGGGCATGATCTCTTGGTTATTAATTTACGAAAATTAATGCAGAAAATGGGTGTTACTGAAGCGGAGTTATCGCGCCGAACCAACATTCCCCAAGCGACTGTGCATAAAATATTGGCGGGAAAAACAGAAGACCCACGTGCTTCGACATTAAAAACACTCTCAGATTTTTTTGGTATCTCTATCGACGAGCTGCTTTCAGGCACCATTCATCCCGCAGGATCAGTTGCGGCTGATGTTCAATCAGTTCCCGTTATTTCATGGAAAGAATGCGTCAACTCGGATAATTTTATATCAAATTTAACAGCAAACAATTGGGGTCAATGGGTGGTGAGCGAAACGCTAGGCAAACATGCTTATGCGCTTTCATCAAAACCTTCTATGTCGCCACGCTTTCCAAAGGGTACTCTTTTATTTATTGATTCAGAAGCAAAGCCCTCTGATGGTGACTATGTTGTCGTTTTATATGCAGGTACTGATGAAGCAACACTGCGAGAATTTTCAACTGATGGACCGCTACAATTATTACTGCCTATTAATCCCAATTCCACTGCAACAAAGATCGACAACGACGTCAAAATATTAGGTGTTCTTGTGAAATCAAGTTTTTCTTATTAAACGGGATTATTGTTTATGTTTATGGATATTCTTTCGGATATTTTTTCAAAAAAACGTTTTGTTAGTGAATGTAAATCACTTAAGCCTGACGCTAAAGTTGCATTATTAATGCTTGTAATAGGTCTTTTGGGCAGCACAGCGGGTAATATTTTTAAAGATATATATCCGCAGCATCGTGAAAAATAGATGGTATATTGAATTTTTATCTTTATGCGGTAATGCTCCTTTCAATACCTTGTATCATCTACTTGCGAGTCGATCGTAAAAAACTTACTGCTCTCATGGAAAAAAGCGAATCAAGAAGATCATTGAGTTACGATCAACTGGGCGTCGGCAATCAGCCTCTCATGATATAGAATTTACAAAAATAAAGTGGATATAAACAACCAAATTGGGCTGTTTACAGCGCTTTTTTGTACGTATTTTTTTTCAATAGTATTTCTTTTACGTTTTCTATCTACTTAAACAGCCGAATAAGAGATAATTTGTGTAGAATAACGGCCTACGAGAGATAACCTACGCATGATTTTAAAAACAACAACGATAGACACGATACTCGGACCAATGACTGTGGTTGCTGATGATGTTGCGCTTTATGTATTAAAATTTGTAGATCAAAAAAATATAAAGAATGAAACGGAAGAAAGGATTATTCCAGGCGAAACGGTCATTACTAAAAAAATTAAAAAGGAATTAAATGATTATTTTGATGGGAAAAAATATCAATTTGAAACACCGCTGGCAATCACTGGTTCAGTTTTCCAAAAAAACGTTTGGAAAGCATTGAAAAAAATTCCGAAGGGTGAGACACGATCTTACTTGGATATTGCAAAATCAATTAAAAAACCCACTGCATTTCGCGCAGTGGCTAATGCGAATGGAGCCAATAAACTGGCAATTATTATTCCTTGTCATCGTGTGATTAATGCCAATGGTAATTTGGGTGGTTATGCGGGCGGAATATCACGCAAGCAATGGTTAATTGATCATGAGAAAAAACATTATGGATAAATGTAAAACGCGTTGTGCTTGGGTAACCCATGATCCCATTTATATTCGTTATCACGATGAAGAATGGGGAGTGCCCATTTTTAATGACAGATTACTATTTGAGTTTTTAATTTTAGAAGGTGCGCAAGCGGGATTAAATTGGTTAACCATATTAAAACGACGTGATAATTATCGCTTGTGCTTTGATCATTTTGATGCTGAAAAAATTGCATCTTATGATGATTATCGTTATCAAAAATTATTAAATAATACGGGTATTATTCGTAATCGTTTGAAAATTCAATCGACAATTACCAACGCGCAAGCTTATCTGTCTGTTTTGAAAGAATTCTCAACTTTTTCTGATTATATTTGGCAATTTGTGAATAAAAAACCCATTCATAATCACTGGAAAAGTCATGAGAAAATTCCAACAACAACAGCACAATCGGATGCTATGTCAAAAGACTTAAAAAAGCGCGGATTTAAATTTGTTGGTAGCACGATTTGTTATGCTTATATGCAGGCAGTTGGTATGGTGAATGATCATCTTGAAAATTGCTTTAGACATGATGAACTTATTTTAAAATAAATTTTTCATTTTCTAACAATACTAACTATAATTGTCATATCACTATATTTTTAGACATTATTTATATTGAAGATGGCTCACTCTAATGAACAAATATACTACCTTGACACCCGATGCACTGGATATTTTACAAAATAAAAATACCGAGCATCCTTTTTCTTCAAAATACCATGACACAATTTCTGCTGGTAGTTATTTATGTCGCGGTTGTGGTGCGGTTTTATTTCGTGGCAACAATCAGTTTCATTCGGGATGTGGCTGGCCCAGTTTTGATGCAGAAATTGAAGGCGCAATTAGACGCGAAAAAGATAAAGACGGTCATCGCACAGAAATTTTATGTGCACAATGTCATGGGCATTTGGGGCATGTTTTTACAGATGAAAAATTTACGCCAAAAAATCTACGTCATTGCGTAAATGGACTTGCAATCGAATTTATAGAAAATGAAACAGTGACTCAGACAGATGAAGCTATTATAGCGGGTGGTTGTTTTTGGGGTGTGCAATATTTATTTGAACAGTTACCAGACGTGTTGTTAACAGAAGTGGGATATACAGGTGGAAAAACACTACATCCTACTTACAAGCAAGTCTGCGCACATCACACGGGTCATGTGGAAGCTTTGCGTGTTGTATATGATGCAGAAAAATTATCTTACTCAGACGTTATCAAATATTTTATGGAAATTCATGACCCAACACAAATTGACGGACAGGGTCCTGATCATAGATCGCAATATTTGAGTTGTATTTTTTATTTGAATGATGTGCAAAAAAAAATGTTTCGCAAAATATCGTGCAGGAATTAACACAACGTGGATTTTCTATTACGACACAAATCAAACCCGCAACGGTGTTTTGGCCCGCTGAAGAAGATCATCAACATTATTACGAAAAAACAAAGGGCGCGCCCTACTGTCATCGTCGTGTGAAACGGTTTTGAAATGATATAAAATTGAGTTACAGATGGATAATCCTAACTCCATACTCAAACTGAAATGGACTGGTTGATCAGCCAATCATTTTTGCTGCAAATCCCTTTAAAATTTTATTTGTTCTTCCCGTTGATGCACCGCCACAACTGATGGACGTTTCGAAATAATTTCCTCATAACGATTAATCGCATTATATTTTTCCACGGGTATTGAAAGTGCTTTTGTCCAGCGATATACCGTATAAAAATAACAATCCGCTACTGTAAAATGCTCTCCACATAAAAATGTTTTATTTTTGAGATGCGCATCAACCAAAGACAAATATTTATCGATGTTTGAAAGACTCCAGTTTTTAATATCATTTTGTGCGCTTTCATTCGATGAAATTTGACTCAGTCGAAATAATGGTGCGATGGATTTATGCAAATCAGATGCGGTAAAAGATAACCAACGCATGGTATCAGCGCGCTCATAGGATCCTGGTTTTGCAAGCAAATGTGATTCAGGTTTTTGATCCGCAATATATTCTAATATGGCAATATTTTGAGTCAAAATTTTTCCATCGTCAAATTCAAATGCGGGTACTGCGCCCAATGGATTTATTTTTAAAAAGGCGTGACGTGTTTTTTCATCCGCATTTTTGCCAACATAAACCAATTCAAATGGCGTATGTGTTTCAACTAACGCAATATGGCAACTCATACAACAAGCGCCTGGGGAAAAATATAATTTCATCATAAATTACCTTCATAAAAAGCGCTGCAAAAAATAAAAGCAGCGCTTAATAATATGTTTACTTTCCAGATCCATACAATTCTGATGCGCGTTTTTTCATATTAGCAGGCGATACATCTTCAATATGTGTTGCGACATACCATTGATGACCTGATGGATCTTGCAATCCGCCACTGCGATCACCATAAAACATATCTTGTGCTTCACGAATAACGGTTGCACCTGCAGCAACAGCTGATTGCATCACTGCATCAACATTTTTGACATACAAGTAAATGCTCATGGGTGTGCCACCTAACGAGGTTGGGCTTTTTGTGCCTTTTTGTGGACATTCTTCACCTAGCATAATTTTTGAATCACCGATTTTTAATTCGGCATGCGCGACCTTTCCATCAGGTGTATTCATGCACATCACTTCTTTTGCGCCAAAGCCTGCTTTATAAAAATTAATTGCTTTTGAAGCGTTCTCAACAACCAAGTAAGGCGTAACCGCATAGTAACCTTTAGGTTGTGCCAATACTTTTTTGGTTGCTTTTTTAGCTTTTTTAACAACTTTTTTAATTTTTTTAGCTGCTGATCTTGATGCGATCATTTTCTTTTTTGTTTTAGAAGTGCTCGCTTTTTTAGCTGCCTTTTTCATTGCGCGTGCCATATCATATTTCCTGGTTTGGTTATTATTTTTTTAATTGTGAAACTGATTTATAATTTAGTTTCGCATGATATATCATAATATACTGCGATTCGCACTATAACAACATTGGTGATTATTTTCATCTTTTATAATCTATAGATTCAAGTGAAGCGAAGACGGCTGACACAATGGAATTTTTTGAATACAAATGGCGACTTGCTTATCATGATTAATTTTATCACGAAGCATTGCGATATGCGCATCCCATGCTTTGCGTGATCCAGACCATAAAACCCAGGACTTAAATCCTGCCTTTCCATTCATCGCGCCATTTTTTCCAACATTGATTCTTGTGCGAACTATGGCCGCATATTTTGCATTTAACGCAATGGTAATTGTTTCGAGCGGATAAATAGCAAGATCATTAGGATCTGATTGCGCCGTAATAAAACCTAAATTGTGCAATAAAGCGTTCATTTCAGTATCATGCGACACAATTATTTCTTGAGACCCATTTTTCAAAGCATCGATATAATTTATTTTTGCCAACGATGAAACATCTGCGTCTAAATTGGCTGAATCAAGCAACAAATTATATCCCAATATTTGTAGCGCTGTGATGACCGCTTCATGATTTATTTTGTATGATTTTATCGCGTCATCTTTCAAAACATATTGCAATGGAAAATCACCCACATCACTGCTCATGACTATTTGATTGCACAATGCTTTTATCTGATGAAAATAGTGATTAAAATT
>JABDDR010000010.1:1496-43038 GCA_013287505.1 Gammaproteobacteria bacterium | reverse complement strand
TTTTTCCTGAGCTGGCTTTATGCGGTTATCCGCCAGAAGATTTATTATTTCGCCCTGGTTTTTATGCGCGATGTGAACGTGTGTTATCGCATATTAAAGAAAATATTGGGGAAACCGCCATTATTTTAGGCTATCCTGAGCGTGTTGAAAAAAATATTTATAATAAAGCAGCATTAATTCATCATGGAAAAATCATTGCGGATTATGCCAAACAAGAATTACCGAACTATACGGTGTTTGATGAGAAACGGTATTTCACACCAGGCGATCAACCCTGTATATTTGAATTAAATGGATTTAAAATCGGTTTATTGATTTGTGAAGATGTGTGGCACAAAAACCCTATAATTAAGGCAAAAAATGCGGGTGCGCAATTAATCATTTCCATCAACGCATCGCCCTTTGACAAAAATAAAATTCGTGATCGTGAAAATACGTTGAGTGAACGTGTTGCACAAACGCATCTTCCTATTATTTATGCGAATTTGATTGGTGGGCAAGATGAGCTGGTGTTTGATGGTGGATCGATGGTAATTGATGCCAACGGCAATCGTTGTCAACAAGCGCCCTACTATGTAGAAAATATTATGACTGTCGATATCGCAATGCAAAATCACAAAGCGATTATTGCGCCACAACCCCTGCCAGAACGGTTAGCTCAAGAAGCGCATATTTACGAAACATTAAAGTTAGGCGTGCGGGATTATATTCAAAAAAATAATTTTCCGGGCGCATTGATTGGATTATCCGGCGGTATTGATTCTGCATTAACACTCGCCATTGCGGCGGATGCGATTGGCGCTGACAAAGTCACTGCGGTGATTATGCCTTCACAATTTACAGCGAAAATCAGCATTGATGATGCCATTGCGCAAGCAGAGAAAATGGGTGTCGCATATCACATCATAAAAATTGATGCTTTATTTGATGACTTTAAAAAAACGTTATCGCCGCTTTTTAAAGACGCGCCTGTTAATTCTACCGAAGAAAATTTACAAGCACGTATTCGCGGTATGTTATTAATGGCGATGTCGAACAAATTTGGAAAAATCGTTTTAACCACTGGCAATAAAAGCGAAATGTCTGTCGGCTATGCAACATTGTATGGCGATATGGCTGGTGGATTTGCAGTAATTAAAGATGTATCAAAAATGTTGGTTTACGCGCTCTCAAAATACCGAAATCAAATTTCACCTGTTATTCCGGAGCGTGTTTTAACGCGTGCGCCGACGGCTGAGCTTGCGCCGAATCAAACGGATCAGGACAAATTACCACCGTATGACATTTTAGATGAGATTCTTGAGCGATATATTGAAAAAGATGAAACGCCGACGCAGCTTGTTGAAGCGGGATTCGATAAAAAAATCGTCGATGATGTCGTGCGCATGATTTATTTTAATGAATATAAACGTCGGCAAGCGCCAATTGGTATTCGTTTAACTCAGCGTGCGTTTGGAAAAGATCGGCGGTATCCGATTACGTCGGGGTATACGCGGATGTAAATCCCCCCGGTTCGCTGCGCGAACCGACCCCCTTTTTCAAAGGGGGTTAAAGATTCTGCAGGTTTGCGAGTGCAGACCAACTCATTTTTTTCAGACGAAGTACGGACTAAGTTATTATTTTCAGACGAAGCGCGGAACAACCTCTTATTTTTAAAAGGGATGAAATGATTGCATGAATGAAATAAGACGATCAACGCCTTCGATTGGCATGGCGTTATAAATACTTGCGCGAATGCCGCCGCCAATTGAGTGACCTTTTAATCCAATCAATCCTGCTTTATTGGCAGCATTTACAAATTCCGCTTCCAATGCTGGAGTGGGTAAATTGAAAACCACATTCATGCGCGAGCGAAATTTTTTATCGACATTGTTTTTATAAAAATCTTGTGAATCTAAATAATTGTATAATTTCTCGGATTTTTCAGCGTTTTTTTGCGCCATTGCATCTAATCCGCCTTGTTTTTTCAACCACTGAAAAACCAATCCGGCAAAATACCATTCGAATGTTGGAGGTGTATTGAACATTGAATTATTTTTAACTTGTAGCGCGTAATTCATAATGGATGGCAATGCGGGATGGGGTTTTCGTTGCAATAAATCATCACGAATAATGACAATCGTAATACCAGCGATCGCAATATTTTTTTGAGAACACGCATAAATCAAGCCGAATTTTGATACGTCAAACGGACGCGATAATAAATTGGATGACATGTCGCACACTAACGGAATATTTTTTGAATCGGGGATAAAATCAAATTCAACGCCGTGGATGGTTTCATTATCGACGTAATGCAAATAAGCGCAATCGGAAAAATCCTGCCAGGTGTTTTGTGCAGGAATGGTTGCGAAGTCTGAGACTCGATGCATCGCATCTTTACGAAGAGAATCTGCAATAATTTTTGCATTTAAATATCGCGCTGCTTCAATCGCAGCACATTTTCCCCAATGACCTGTTTGCACAAATGCCGCAGATTTAAAATCGCCGATTAAATTCATAGGGATAGCGGAAAATTGGGTGCGAGAACCACCGGGTAAAAACAAAACATGATAATTCGCAGGGATGTTTAACAAATCACGTAAATCATTTTCAGCTTGTTTTGCAACATCCAGGTAGGGCTGACTGCGATGAGAGATTTCTGCAATAGAAACACCCGTGCCGTGCCAATTTAAAAATTCGGTTTGGGCTTGTTGCATGACTTCAGGGGGCATCATTGCAGGGCCGGCGGAAAAATTAAATATGTTTTTTGTCATTGTTGGGCTCTTTTGGATGTTACTGGTGTGATCTTTGAGTGTGCACTTGCTAGTGACATAGTTTAGAAGCACTTGTGTTAGCAAGCGCGATGGGAATTTCACTATTCTCATTCAAACTTTCGCACTCGCTGACGCGAGGGCTTCTAAACTATATCACTGGTGCAGTGTAAAAGTTGAGAATGGCGCAACGTTTACTCTTCTGTTGCACTCAGCGTCGCATCAATACCCTCAACGCTCACGACCTTTTCGCCTTCCTGAACGTTAATTAATCTCACACCTTGCGTGTTGCGTCCAATCACATTAATTTCAGCAACAGGAATACGCACGAGCGTGCCACCATTGGTTACCATTAAAATTTCAGAGTCAGGCTGAACCGGAATAGAACCCACAACCTTACCATTACGATCCGTGGTTTGAATCGCAATCACACCCTGCCCGCCACGACTACATTCGCGATAATCATTCACCTCAGTGCGTTGACCATAGCCATTTTCAGTCACCGTTAAAATCGTGCCATCTTTTTTCGGGATAATAAGTGAAATTAATTTTTGATCGGGTTTCAATCGAATACCGCGAATACCCGTTGCAGTTCGACCCATCGTACGCACTTGATCTTCTGAAAAACGCGTGGCTTTTCCAGCATCACTGACAAGCATAATATCTTGCTTACCATCCGTTAATGCAACACCAATCAATCGATCACCTTCTTTTAATCCCAATGCAATTTTTCCGTTCGAACGTTGATTTGCAAATTCAGATAAGGCGACTTTTTTCACCGTACCATTTTGTGTTGCCATAAAAATAAAATGCGCTTCATCAAATTCAATCACTGGCAAAATAGCCGTAATTAATTCGTCTTTTTCAAGTGGCAATAAATTCACGATCGGTTGACCGCGTGCTGCACGCCCTGCTTGTGGAATTTGATACGTCTTCAACCAATACACTTTTCCTGTGGTAGAGAAGCATAAAATGTGATGATGCGAATTGGCCACTAAAATATTTTTCACATAATCTTCTTCTTTGACGGCTGTTGCGCGTTTGCCACGTCCACCGCGATGTTGTGATTCATAACTGTCGAGCGATTGCGCTTTGATATATCCTTCATGCGATAAAGTCACAACCAAATCTTCCACGGTGATTAAATCTTCAGAAGACAAATCTTCTTGATTTTCTAAAATCACTGTGCGACGCGCATCACCAAATTGTGTTTTGATGGTGATTAATTCTTCGCGAATCACAGCGTGGAGTCGATCAGGATTTGATAAAATTTCAATTAATGCCGTAATTTGTTCGATTAATTGCTTATATTCATCGTGAATTTTATCGGTTTCTAATCCTGTTAAGCGATGCAAGCGTAAATCTAAAATCGCTTGCGCTTGTTCGGGTGATAAATAATATTTCCCGTCGCGCAAACCATATTGATCACTTAATTCATCAGGACGCGTTTGATTCGCGCCTGCTTTTTCAAGCAAGCTCGCGACAACACCTGGCATCCACGCTTTTGCTAACAGTAACGCTTTTGCATCCACCGGTGTTTTTGCCGATTTAATCAATGCAACGATTTCATCGATATTCGCTAATGCGATACCCAAACCTTCTAAAATATGCGCGCGGTCTTTCGCTTTTGCTAATAAGAAAATCGTGCGACGCGTCACCACTTCACGGCGATGCTGTAAAAATGCATTTAAAATAAATTTGAGATTCATGACATGCGGGCGACCGTTATATAACGCCACCATGTTGATGCCAAAAACCGTTTGCAATTGAGTTTGCGCAAATAAATTATTTAATACTACTTCAGGCTGATCACCGCGACGCACTTCAATCACCATGCGCATACCGCTTTTATCCGATTCATCGCGCAACCCAACAATGCCATCGATTAATTTATCACGCACCAATTCGCCGATGCGTTCCAGCAATCGCGCTTTGTTCACTTGATACGGTAATTCATGCACAATAATCGATGTACGTCCTGTTTTTTCATTAATTTCAACATCTGTTTTTGCGCGCACATAAATTTTGCCACGACCGGTGCGATACGCACGTACAATACCCGCACGCCCGTTAATTATTCCCGCTGTTGGAAAATCAGGGCCAGGAACATAGTGCATTAATTCTTCAACCGTTAATTCTGCGTTATCAATCAATGCCAGCGTTGCATCAACTACCTCGGATAAATTGTGAGGTGGGATATTGGTTGCCATACCAACTGCGATACCCGAGGATCCATTTACTAAAAGATTGGGCACTTGTGTAGGTAATACCGAAGGCATTTGTTCGGTTTCATCGTAATTAGGCACAAAATCGACGGTTTGCTTGTCCAAATCAGCCAACAAATAATGGGCAAATTGGCTCATGCGAATTTCGGTATAACGCATCGCCGCTGGCGCATCGCCATCGACCGAACCAAAGTTACCCTGACCATCGACAAGCATGTAACGCAAGCTAAACGGCTGCGCCATACGCACAATCGTATCGTAAACGGCGGTATCACCATGCGGATGGTATTTACCGATCACGTCACCCACAATACGCGCTGATTTTTTATAAGGCTTATTCCAGTCATTGCCCAGCTCATGCATGGCGAATAAAGCGCGGCGATGTACAGGTTTTAGCCCGTCACGCACATCAGGCAATGCACGCCCCACAATCACGCTCATTGCGTAATCTAAGTAGGATTGTTTTAATTCATCTTCGATCGTTATCGTGGTAATTTCTTTCGCTAAACCTGACATGATAATCGCCTTTTTGTAATCATTATTGCGCGAATAATCATACCATAATTCACCCTATTTTGTTACGATTACAGCGAGTAAATTTTCACCAAAACAAGGCTGTTTCCATGCAAAAAATAGACACTCTGATCCATGCTCGCTGGGTTCTGCCCATTGTTCCGCGCAACCAAATTTTAGAACATCATTCCATTGCCATTGATTCGGAAAAAATCATCGCGATTTTGCCGACAGAAACAGCAAAAAAAAATTATACGGCGAAAAATAATATTGATCGGCAATCGCATGTGATCATGCCAGGATTAATTAATACCCACGCGCACACACCGATGAATTTATTGCGCGGATTGGGCGATGATTTGCAATTAATGGATTGGCTACAAAATCATATTTGGCCAGCAGAGTCTAAAATTATTAATGCAGAGAGTTGTTATGATGGATCCCAATTAGCCATTATCGAAATGTTACGTGGTGGCACAACGTGTTTTAATGATCATTATTTCTATCCCAATGCCACTGCGCGTGCAGCAATTGATTCTGGTATACGTGCATCGCTGGGATTATGGGTAGGTAATGCACCGACCGGTTGGGCAAAGGATGCTGATGAATGTCTTGAAAAAGTGGCGTCAGAATATTTCTCACGTCCTGATAGTACATTAATTACCTATATGTTAGCGCCACATTCTCCTTACATTACTAACAATGACAGTTTATTAAAAACCAAAAAATTTGCCGATGATAATCATTTGCGTATTCATATTCATTTGCATGAAACACAAGCTGAAATTGATATTGATTTAAAACAATACGGCAAGCGTCCTTTGCAACGCTTTCATGAATTGGGTTTATTGAATGAACACTTGATTGCTGTGCATATGACACATTTAACCGATGATGAAATTGCACTCTGCGCCAAAACAAACATTCACATGTCACATAATCCTGAATCGAATTTAAAATTGGCCAGTGGATTTGCACCTGTGGTGAAATTATTAGAAGCAGGCGTGAATGTATGTCTTGGTACGGATGGCGCAGCCAGCAATAATGATCTTGATATGTTTGGCGAATTACGCACAGCCGCTTTAATTGCAAAAGGTGAAAGCCGCGATCCCACAGTGCTCAATGCAATGACTGCGCTTGAAATGGCGACAATAAATGGTGCAAAAGCGATGGGATTAGAAAAAGTGATTGGGTCGATTGAGGTTGGAAAATATGCGGATATGATTGCGGTCGATCTCGAACACTTTTTTACGCAACCGGTTTACAATCCGATTTCACATTTGGTGTATGCGGTGAATCGTATGCAAGTAAGTGATGTGTGGGTTGCGGGAAAACAGTTGCTGAATCACGGTGAATTCATGCATATTGATACGAGAGAGATTGTTGCGAAGGCGAAGATGTGGGCTGCGCAGGTTTCGTAGAGACGCGATTCATCGCGTCTCAGATCTACGATAAACCCCGACGTTAAAATCAATCGCACTCAAGTTTGGTATTTTTACACACATCACAGCCATTCAGATATCTGAGACGCGATGAATCGCGTCTCTACGAAAGGGATCAGTATGAATTATCCAAAAAAAGTAACGCTCACCGAAGTCTCACCCCGCGACGGCCTTCAAAACGAAAAAGTATTTGTCCCAACGGATATTAAAATTCAATTTATTGAATTGTTGGCTCAAGCGGGATTTCCGATTATCGAAGCAACCAGCTTCGTCAATCCCAAAAAAATTCCGATGCTGGCAGATCACGCAGACGTTTTTAAATCATTAAAATCCCATAAAAACATGGTATATTCTGCATTAATTCCCAACCTACAAGGTTTGGAAAATGCAATGCAACTCGGCTGCACGCATATCACTGTCATCACTGCCGCATCTGAAACATTCGCGCAAAAAAACATGGATTGCACCATTGCAGAAAGTTTGCAACGCATCGAAACAATTTTAAAAATAGCAAAAACTAAAAATATTTTTGTACGTGTGGATATATCCTGCACACTCGGCTGCCCTTATGAAGGATTTATAAAACCAGAAATAACAGCTGAAATTGCAAAAAAACTATTAGCAATGAGCTGCGATGAAATTGCGGTTGCTGATACGATCGGCGTTGGCACACCACTCAAAGCACAAGCATTAATTCATGCTGTGAATCGATACGTGCCAATTGAAAAAATAGCGATTCATTTTCATGATACGTATGGACAAGCGATCGCCAATATTTTTGCGTGTTTGCAATTGGGTGTCTCCAAAATAGATGCATCGGTCGGTGGCATTGGTGGTTGTCCTTACGCAGTCGGTGCCACAGGAAATGTCGCGACGGAAAATGTGTTGTATTTGTTGGATGAATTGAATATAGAGACGGGTGTTGATTTAATTGGGGTAAAGAAATCGAGGGGTTTTATTCTTCGGGCGCTTGAGAGCGTACAGGCTAGTGATATAGTTTAGAAGCACTTGCGTTAGCAAGCGCGATGTAAGTATTACTGCTGTTTTTCTTACTTACGCACTCACTCACGTGAGCGCTTCTAAGTTATATCACTAGAGCAAACGAGCGGCGAGTACGTGACTTGAAATACACTATTGGCAATGATCTTTGAGTGAGTACTTACTGGTGATATAGGTTAGAAGCACTTGCGTTAGCAAGCGCGCTGAGAATATTACTGATGTTCTTCTTGCTTTCGCACTCACTCACGTGAGCGCTTCTAAACTATATCACTAGCGCAAAGCATCCCCAGAACAAACGCCCCTACACTTTCTTATGCTTATCCTCATACATCCGCTGATCACTCACTTTCAACAGATCATCAACTGTTTCACCGTCGTCTGGATAAGTAGCTGTTCCAATACTCACTAACACTACCAATTGATTATTTTGGTAAAGCATGGGTTCACTGATCTTCTCTTTAATTCGATGAACAATTTCCACAACAGATGATTTTTGATCTATTTTTTCCGGTAATAATAATGCAAATTCATCACCGCCCAAACGCGCAATCACATCTACGTTTCGAATCAATTGCGAGATACGATTTGAAAATTCTTTTAATATAAAATCTCCGGCGTCATGTCCAAACGTGTCATTAATCGCTTTAAAACGGTTAATATCCATAAACAATAAAGTACATGTGAGATGATACCTTTTACAGCGAGACAATTCTTTCTCAAGGCTTTCATAAAATGCACGGCGAGTTAATGTATTGGTCAACGAATCAAGCATCGCCAACTGATACAACTCTTGATTATAGGATTTTAATGTTAACTGACTATTTTCGACCAAATCTTCCAGTTCTTGGTTTTCTAACAATAACCGACTCGATAATGGGCGCAATACAGCTGCCAAACCGAATGCAAAGAAAAATAAAATAAGTGCGGCAATGAATAACAAAGTCAATATCACGTGCTCAACGGAATGATATAAATCTGTTTTGTCAGCAACCACAACAACGCCCCAAGGCATATTTGGAATGGGCGCATAGGCAATAACCACATTGGCATGATGAAGATTCTCGGACATTAAGCTTGATTTATGGGTCTCTAGCGCGCGAATTAATTCATGGTTCGCTTCTGCGTTATTTACGAGCGGATTGGCTCTAGCATTAGATTCATTTTGATTTAACCAACTCAGCTTATTGTTACTGACATAAAATACAAATGTGGTTTCTATCGAGTTGTGTAACTTTTCTTGAATGAGTTGTTGAAATTTATCAAGACCAAACGTAAAAAGATCATATCCCACAAGCGTATGCTGAGTGTTAATAATGGGCGAGATAACAATCAGGTAATTTTTCTTTTTGAAAAGAAAGGGTCCATAAATCATTAAGTGATCCTTTAGAATGCTTTTCATCTGCGCTAAAGAAACAATTTTTTGACCGACGGAAATTAAAATATCGCCCTGCTTGTTAAATCGCGTGATTGACTTTAAATCAGTGTGCGCATCTAAACTGTTTTGTAAAACAGTTTTTAATTGAGCATTTATTTCGTCAGCCGATAACTTGCCCGTATCGTATTCTGTCATCAAATGTCGCCCATTGAGTCGCGTTGAAATTTGATTTGCAATTTCTTTGATGCGCGAAAAGCAAGCATCAACAACCAATGCTGATACGTCACGCGAAAATTTCAGATGCTGTTTCTGCATATCGAACAAGCGAGCTTGTAATGGCAGCAGAATTACAACAGAAATAACAAAACCCGTGATGATCACTGCCGACACTGAATACCATCGAATCAGTCGTTGTAATTGTTGCGCTTTATTTTTTGTCATATCAAGTAATATTTCTTTTTCATCTGAGTCATTTGATCCCGTATTTTTGCGGCTTTTTCAAATTCCAAATTTTTTGCAGCAGCCAGCATATCTGCTTCCAATGCATTTAATTTTTTCTCTAACACTTTGGGCGTCATTGCCAAAATATCTAGCGCTTCTTCTTCAGCGGCATGTATTTTTGAAATATCGTCAATCATACCATGTACTGCTTTTTCAATGCCTGCGGGTGTGATCCCATGTTTTAAATTATAGGCCTCTTGTTTCGTACGACGTCGGTCTGTTTCATCAATAGCACGCTGCATCGAATGTGTTATTTTATCGGCATATAATATCGCTTTTCCATGTAAATTTCGCGCCGCTCTGCCGATGGTTTGGACTAATGATCTTTCTGACCGTAAAAACCCTTCCTTATCTGCATCTAAAATCGCAACCAATGATACTTCAGGTAAATCCAATCCTTCGCGCAATAAATTAATACCAATTAAAACATCAAAAACACCCAAACGTAAATCACGTAAAATTTCAACGCGCTCAACCGTATCAATATCCGAATGTAAATAACGCACCTTCACACCATGCTCAGAAAAATATTCCGTCAAATCTTCTGACATGCGTTTGGTTAATGTTGTCACGAGCACACGCTCATTTTTTGCGGCACGTATATTCACTTCGGATAATAAATCATCAACCTGCGTTTTTGCAGAACGAATCTCTATTTGCGGATCCAATAATCCCGTTGGACGAACCACCAATTCAACCACATCAGTTGCATGTGTTAATTCATATTGACTGGGTGTGGCAGAGACAAAAATCATCTGCGGCGCTAACTTTTCAAATTCATCAAAACGCAATGGGCGATTATCTAAAGCAGATGGCAATCGAAAACCATAATTCACTAAATTTTCTTTTCGCGCACGATCCCCTTTATACATCGCGCCAATTTGTGGAATGGTCACATGCGATTCATCTATCACTAATAATGCATTATTCGGCAAATAATCCATTAATGTCGGTGGTGGCTCACCCGCATTTCGTCCTGATAAATAGCGAGAATAATTTTCAATACCTGAGCAATAACCCAATTCAATCATCATTTCGATATCAAAGAATGTACGTTGCTCTAAGCGTTGACGCTCAACCAATTTATTTTCTTGTTCAAAAAACGCGAGTCGATCACGCAATTCAAATTTCACATTATCAATCATTTTTAAAATCGTTGAACGCGGCGTGACATAATGTGATTTGGGGAAAATCGTGATGCGATTTAATTTTTGTTTTACTTTATTCGTCAATGGATCAAACACAGAAATCGCTTCAATTTCGTCATCGAATAATTGAATGCGAATGGCATCGTTATCTGAGTCAGCAGGAAATACATCAATCACATCACCCGAGACACGATACGTTGAGCGCTGTAATTCCATTTCATTGCGTGAATATTGCATTTCCGCCAATCGTCGCAACAATTCGCGTTGATCGATACGTTCACCCAAGCTAATGTGCAACACCATGCTTAAATATAATTTTGGATCACCCAATCCATAAATCGCAGAAACAGTCGCCACGATAATAGCATCATCGCGTTCTAACATCGCCTTGGTTGCGGATAATCGCATTTGTTCAATTTGCGCATTAATAGCTGAATCTTTTTCAATAAATGTATCCGTTGATGGCACATACGCTTCGGGCTGATAATAATCGTAATACGACACAAAATATTCAACCGCATTTTTAGGGAAAAATGCGCGTAATTCTGCATATAATTGGGCTGCTAATGTTTTGTTGGGTGCCATCACCAAGGTGGGTTTTTGCGTACGCGCAATCACATTGGCAATCGTAAATGTCTTTCCCGAACCCGTAACACCTAATAACGTTTGATATGCCAATCCCGCATTTAATCCATCCACGAGTTTTTCAATGGCTTGTGGTTGATCACCATTGGGTTGGAATGGCGTGACCAATTCGAATGTCGTTGGCATGATATCGTATCTAACTGTTTATTTTATACTGCCATAGTATAACTGAAATCGTGTCTATCGCTTATAGATATTATCTTGTTGCTCTCCTTGCATGCTGATATGATAACCTGATTGAAAATGTGCACCATTACGCTATTTCACGGACGAAATTGGAAATCAAATGGCGCGAAGTGAGATTAACAAAAAAACTTTTCGCATTTTTTATGCGATATTATTCGGTATTTTTATCAGTTCTGCTTATGCTAACGTTTTTTTACCCGCGCCTCAATCAGAGTCGCAATATAATAAATTACATTTAATTGTGGGATTGGGTATCGGCGCATTATTCTCATCAGGCGCAGACGAACCACACACTTTTCCCATTTTAAATCCCATCACTGATGAACTTTATGTGTATTCACCCACAACCTCACAAACCGCTTATTTTTACCATGGTTTTTTCGGTGCAGAATGGGATTGGTTTTCTCATTGGGGAGTACAAGCGGGTTTTGATTACAATCAAACATCCTCTTTTTCTGCGCAAGGATCATTTACACAAGGCGCTGATCCACAATCAACAAGTATGTATACCTATCATTATGACGTCGACACAAAACAATTATTATTGGATGGAAAATTATTTTATACCTTAAAAAAATATTTTCGCCCTTATATTTTATTAGGCCTTGGATGCAGTTTTAATCGCGCCAATACTTACACAACTAACGTTCCGCCTTTTCTCGCTTTTACACGTATGTATGCCAACAACACCACCACTTCATTCAGTTATGCGGTGGGCGCTGGTTTTGATAAAGACATGACAACGCATTTGCGTATTGATATCGGATATCGTTTCACAGATTTTGGTGCGAGCAGCCTAGGTAATGCAAACATCGACGGAACAAGCGTGACGGGAACGCTGTCGCAATCCCACTTGTATGCCAATGAAGTGTTGACGCAATTAATTTATATTTTCAATTAAAAATTGAGAAGTGTGATGAAAAAAATAGGATCTGTTTTATTATTGCTTTTGTTTTTAATCGTCAGTGCAACGAGCTATGCACTGCCTTTTAACATTGGAACAAAGTCCGGCACGCAATTACCAACAACCGTTAAGCAATTTTCGACTGCTACCGCTTATTACACTGTTACGAACAATACAGGATCGCTACGAAATAATAATTATGTAAAATATCTACCGCCCAATGTCACTCAAGTGACGAGTGGTGGCACATTTGGAGGTACATGCGGGACGACATTTAATCTTGCTGCAGGTGCTAACTGCGTACTACAACTCACCGTTTCAGGCGCTGTTAATGCCAATGATCCCGATCCACACCATCATCTCTTTGTTTGTTTTCAAGGCGGAATCACATGCGCTGGCACACTCAATTCCTTAAATGTGAGCGCAGCAACACTCACTTCAATTGCAATTATACCCATCAATCCCACGCTTCCTGCGGGATTAAAACAGCAATTTACAGCGATAGGTGCATACTCGGATGGCAGCTCGCAAGATATTACTTCACAAGTCACCTGGCATTCTTCAAATACAGGGGCAGCAACCATTGCAACAGGCGGAAACGCTACTACTGTTGCAGCTGGAACAACCAACATCACAGCCACTTTGGGTTCAGCGACAAGTAACACAGCCACATTAACTGTCACATCAACCAGTTTGGCCTCTATTGCAGTCACACCAACCAATCCCAGTTTAGCGGCAGGATTAACACAACAATTTACAGCAACAGGCACATATTCAGATGGCACTACATTGGATATCACGTCATCTGTGACATGGAATTCTGCTACACCGAGTGTTGCAACGATTGCTTCGGGTGGATTAGCAACAACAATCTCAACAGGAACAACCAACATCACTGCGTCATTGAATGGCGTGACGAGTCCAGCTCAAACATTAACCGTCACATCGGCGACATTGGTTTCGATTGCAATCATACCGCCCAACGCGAGTCTTGCAGCAGGTTTAACGCAGCAATACACGGCGGTAGGAACGTATTCAGATAGCTCTACTTTGGACATTACTGCATCGGTGACATGGCAGTCTTCAAATACGGCTGCAGCAACCATTGCATCCGGCGGACTGGCAACAACCGTTGCAGCAGGAACAACCAATATCACAGCAACATTGAGCGGTAAAACAAGTAATACAGCTACATTAACCGTCACAACAGCAACTCTGGTTTCCATTGCCGTCACACCGAGCAATCCTTCAATTGCAGCGGGATTAACGCAGCAATTTACGGCAACGGGCACATACTCAGATGGCACTACGCTGAATATTACATCATCAGTAACATGGAATTCTGCAACACCCAGTATTGCAACAATTGTATCAGGGGGATTAGCCACCGGTATCGCAGCTGGAACAACCAATATCACGGCAACATTAGGTTCTGTCACGAGTCCAACAAATACATTAACCGTGACAGCAGCAACATTAACCTCTATTTCTATCACACCCAAAACCGCCAGTATTGCTGCGGGATTAACGCAACAATATACCGCAATAGGAACCTATTCAGATAATTCCATGCTGGATATTACTTCATCGGTCATATGGCATTCTTCAAATACCTCGGCAGCAACAATTGTATCTGGCGGATCAACACCAGGATTAGCAACGACGATCGCAGCCGGAACAACAAACATCACGGCAACATTGAGCGGCAAAACAAGTAATACTGCTGTATTAACTGTGACAACAGCAACCCTTGTCTCTATTGCAGTTACGCCGACCAGCCCCACCCTTGCAGTCGGATTAACACAGCAATTTACAGCAACGGGCACTTACACAGATAGCTCAACAGTAGATTTAACCTCATTAGCGACCTGGCATTCCTCAGCACCCAGTATTGCAACAATTGTATCGGGTGGATTAGCCACTGCTGTCGCAGCCGGAACAACTGACATCACCGCAAATTATCAGGGTGTGACGAGTCCAGCTGATACATTAACTGTGATAGCGGCAACACTACAAACAATTGCCATCACACCGAGCAGCGCTAATCTTGCAGCAGGATTGCATCAGCAATTTACCGCAACAGGAACGTATTCAGACAGTTCAACATTAAACATTACTGCATCAGTGATATGGCAGTCTTCAAATACATCGGCAGTAACGATCATATCTAGCGGATCAACATCTGGATTAGCAACTGCTGTCGCAGCGGGATCAGCCAGTATCAAAGCAACACTGAGTGGTGTGACAAGTAACACAGCGCCATTCACTGTGACATCGCCGCCTGTCACTCTTCCTGCAGGCGCCAGTTCTTGTGCCGTGCTTTCTAACACAACAATAACGAGCGCGGGTGTATCAGCCGTTACAGGAAATATGTGTCTAAGTCCGCCGGGCGTTTCAATTACCGGTTTTCCGCCGGGCACGATTACCAACGGGTCTCAACACATAGACGATGCTACAGCTGTTACAGCACAAACTGACACAACAACACTGTATAATTCCTTAAAAGTTTTATCTTGTACTGTCAATGAACCTGCTATTGCAGAGTTAGGCGGTCAGACACTAACACCAGGCGTCTATTGTTTTCCTACAAGTGCTGCGATCACTACTGGACCATTAACGCTCAGTGGTGCTGGTAACTACGTTTTTATAATAGGCACGACGCTGGTTACATCGGGTGGTGGAAATGTCGTTCTCATTAATGGCGCATTGAGCACCAATATTTATTGGGATGTGGGTACTGCTGCAACACTTGGAACGTCTACCAATTTTATAGGCAGACTGATATCGACAACAGCGACCACCATTGCTCTTAGTGCAACGGTGAACGGAAGTGTAACATCAACCGGTGCTGGAGTGACACTGTCTGCCAATACCATCACACAACAAGCATACTAATGATAACTAAAATGTGTAATTCATGACACAATGTAAACCTAACGCTTAGCCCACCTGGGTTAATAAATATTAACACGAAAAGTGAGCTCGGTATGACCAAAGGCAAATTACCTTATATCGTGGCATTGGGCGCTTCCGCAGGTGGTTTAGCAGCAATTCAATATTTTTTTGATACGATACCAATGGATTCCGGTCTCGCTTTTATTGTGATTCAGCATCTTGCACCTAATTTTAAAAGTTTAATGTCTGAAATATTAATCAAAAATACAAAAATGCCGATTTTTCCGGTAGAAAATGCTATGCCGATCAAACCGAATACGGTTTATTTGCTTCCTTCTAATCAAAACATGGTTATTAAAGATGGGCGTTTGTTTTTAACAAATCAACATCATAAAAATACCTTAAATTTACCCATTAATATTTTTTTTAAATCACTGGCCACTGAATGCGGAAAAAAGGCAATAGGTATTGTGTTATCAGGAACCGGTAGCGATGGCTCACAAGGCGTTATCGATTTGCATAAATCAGGCGCGTTGACGATAGCGCAAAACACGGAATCTGCAAAATTTGATGCGATGCCGCGTAATGCAATCGCAACCAATTGTGTGGATTGCATTTTAGATATTGAACAAATGTCAGACGCATTATTAGCCTATCTCAAACAACCTAAAAATTTTAGAGCTATTTATTGCGAGGCGGAAAAACAGGCGTGTTGGACACCAAATGAGAAGATATTTTCATTATTACTCAAACGTTATAAACATGATTTTAATTTATATAAACCCACTACTATTTTTCGACGCATTGAACGACGCATGACCGCACTAGGACTGCAGAAAATAGATGCTTATGCTGAAGCGTTAGAAAACGATAATGCAGAACTTGACACTTTATACAATGATTTATTAATCGGCGTGACTGCTTTTTTTCGCGATCCCGAAGCATTTGACATTTTGCAAAAACAAGTCATTCCTAAAATTGCTGAGCGTCGTGCGAACGGTATCGACGAAGCGCGTATTTGGGTACCTGCGTGCGCAACAGGCGAAGAAGCGTATTCCATTGCTATTTTATTTCATGAATATTGCACAAAAAATTCACTAGATATCGCTGTGAAAATTTTTGCGACCGATGTCAGTAAACATTTTTTAGAAATAGCAGGACAAGGGGTTTACGCAATAGAGCAAATGGAAGGACTTTCTAAAAAAAGACAAGATACTTATTTCTCGCTACTCAGTGATGGTCGCTATCAAATTATTCCCGCGATACGTAACATGATTATTTTTGCAACCCATAATGTTATCGTGGACCCCCCTTTTACCAAATTAGATTTGATCAGCTGTCGAAATTTTTTAATTTATGTTCAGCCCACTGTGCAGAAGAAAATCATTAATTTCTTCCGTTTTGCATTGTTATTGCATGGTTATTTATTTTTAGGTCATAGCGAAACAGCGGGCAGTTTGGGCAAAGAATTAATTCCGATTAGCACCACATGGAAAATTTTTGAAAAAATATTAGATGTGCGTCACGGTATTTCATTTACGCCATCGGTACATATGACCGTGCCAGCGATACGCCCCTCCGCTTTATCCGCTTACTCCTCATTACCATCAAGCACGTTATCTGGAACGGTTCCATTGCATGCGTACGATTTACTCCTAAACCACATTATGCAAAATGGCATATTAATCGACGATACACGTACAATTGTTCATATTTTTGGAAATGCCACACAATATCTTTCATTGCCATCAGGTCGTTTATCATTAGATATTATTTCCATTATTCATCCGCAATTAAAAGTCATTTTATCGACCGCATTGCAAAAGTCAGCTCATAATAAAAAAGATTTGCATTACGTGGACATTGAACTCTCTTTAGAAAATAAAAAACAATTAATTACACTGATGGTCTCACCTTTGCTTAATGAAAAAAATCATGTGCAATATTATTTAATACAAATTAATCCACAAGGTGACAACAAAATAAATCCATCCATTGAAACGTATTATCATCCTGAAGAATCAAGCAAAATCTTAGAGGATTTGGAAAAAGAATTACAGCAAACGCGTGAATCATTGCACGCAACCATTGAAGAAGTGGAAACAACCAACGAAGAATTGCAATCGACCAACGAAGAATTGTTAGCATCAAATGAAGAACTTATTGCTTCCAACAAAGAACTACAACTGGTGAATGAGGAACTTCACGCGGTCAATACTGAGTTACAACAAAAAATTAAAGATTTAACACTCGCCAATAACGACATTGATAATTTTGTACGAAGCACGCATATTGGCACGGTATTTGTCGATACAAAATTAATGATCTGGCGATTTACGCCTGCGATTGCCGAGATATTTGATTTAGTGCCTTCGGATACGGGTCGATCATTAAAAATTTTCAAACAAAAAATACAATTTAATGATCTCATCCCTCAAATCAAAAAAACAATTGAAACGGGAAAATCATTTAACCAAGAAGTGAAAACCAACGACAATAAATGGTTTTTAATGCGAATTTTACCGTATCTATCAGAGAATAATACGCGAGAAGGTGCCATATTAACATTTATCGATATCGACGCGACTAAAAAAATATCAGAAAAAGTGGCGATCAATGAATCACGTTTTCGCGCATTGGTAGAAGCTGCATCCAATATCGTATGGTCAGCATCCCCTGATGGAAAATTTCAAAATGATCAGGCCGCATGGCGTGTCTTTACCGGACAAACACTCAAACAAATGTCAGGATTGGGATGGTTAAATGCCGTCAAAAAGGAAGATCGTAGCGCATGCATTAAAAAATGGAAAAATTGCATGAAGACCAAAAAACATTTTTTTGCTGAAGTACAATTATGGCGCAAAGAGAAACAATCAAATCACCATGTTATTTTGCATGGCGTACCATTGATGGATCATGACGGTCATATATTAGAATGGATTGGCTCATTAACCGATGTTGACAAAGAAAAAAGAGCAGATCAGCTCTTAAAGAAACTGAATATTGATTTAAAGCATCGCATTTCAGAAAAAGACAGTGAGTTATTATCCATTGAAGAGATTGCCAATTTCGATGCTATTACGCATTTACCGAATCGTAATTCCTTTATGACTGAACTCCAACACGCCATTGCAAAAACCAAAAGATCTAAACTACAACTCGCATTATTGTATTTAGATTTTGATAATTTTAAAAAAATTAATGATACTTTTGGCCACCCAACGGGCGACAAATTTTTACAAGCGGTGTCAGAACGCATTAAAAAAGAGTTACGCGAAATTGATTTTTTTGCACGAATTGGCGGGGATGAATTTGTTATTTTAATTGAAGATTCATCTGTGCTGTCTGAAGCCCAACGCGTTGCATTGCGTATCTTAGGATCTCTAAAAAAAACATTGACTATTGATAAACATAAAATAAAACCAAGCATCAGTATTGGGATTTCACTTTTTACAAACAATGATAATGTGGACACCCTTTTAAAGCGCGCTGATTTAGCGATGTATCAGGCTAAAGCATTAGGAAAAAATACATTTCAATTTTATTCTAAAGAAATAAAATCGACGCAAAAAAACAAGAAGTAAGGAAAAACCTTACGCCCTTGCTTGATTCACAGCGGAAGACACGGCAATTACAGTCTTCTGTAGTGCGAATCTATAGCGTCATCCACTTAGTTCTGCTCGAGGCGCAAACGAAGGAGTCGAAGGAGTCTACATGCGAGTACATGACTGAAGACGACTGAGTTTGCAACAAAGAGCAGGGCTAAGTGGGTGGCGCTATACACGTAGGCTTTTGTGACTCAAGACATCACCCCACCTATACCAACGCATCATGATGCGCTTCAATCTCCCACACCAGCTCATCATTTTTCACTGTGACAAGAATATGTGCTTGGTTACCCATGCTTAATTGTCCAAACAACAACTCATCCGCCAATGGCTTTTTAATTTTTTCTTGTATCAAACGTTCCATTGGGCGCGCACCCATTTTATGATCATAGCCATGTTCCGCTAACCATAAACGTGCATCCTCATTCAAATCGAGCGTTACATTTTTAGAAAGTAATTTTTCTTTTAATTCTGCGATATTTTTATCAACCACTTTCAAAATTGTCTCGCGATTTAAATAATCGAATTTCAATATCGCATCCAGACGATTACGAAACTCAGGAGAAAACAGCTGTTTTATCGCAGCAGAGTTATCATGATTTTGATCTGCCTCTGCAAAACCAACAGGCATTTTTTCCAACATTTCAGCGCCGACATTGGTTGTCATCATAAAAATAACATGTCTGAAATCTGCTTTTTTACCGTTATTATCAGTTAAAAAACCATAATCCATGACTTGTAACAAAAGGTTAAACATATCAGGATGTGCTTTTTCAATCTCATCGAGCAACACCACCGCGTAAGGTTTTTTCATCACACTTTCGGTTAACAAACCCCCTTGATCAAAACCCACATAACCAGGAGGTGCGCCAATTAAGCGTGAAACTGCATGTTTTTCCATATATTCTGACATATCGAAACGAATCAGATCGACATGCAAAGCGCTTGCCAATTGCTTGCAAAGTTCTGTTTTACCAACGCCCGTAGGACCTGTCATCAAGAATGAACCAATGGGTTTGTCTTCATGTCGCAATCCTGCGCGTGATAATTTAATGGCATCACATAATGCATTGACCGCAAAATCTTGCCCAAAAACTGTTTGTTTTAAGATATTGTCGAGCGCTTGCAATTGTGCGCGATCACTTTCAGAAATATGTTGAATCGGAATACCTGCCATTTTAGCAACAATTTCTTCCACTTCATGCACACCAATAATTTGTTTTCTTTTTTTCACGGGTTGCAATTGTTGGAATGCGCCGGCTTCATCAATAATATCGATTGCCTTATCAGGTAAATGACGATCATGCATATAGCGTGAAGATAGACTCACCGCTTGTGCTAATGCTTTGGTAGAATATTTTATGCCATGATACGCTTCAAAACGGGGCTTTAATCCGCGTAAAATTTTCATGGTGTCTTCACTGGTGGGTTCACCGATATCAATTTTTTGAAATCGACGCAACAATGCAGAATCTTTTGCAAAATAATTTCTAAATTCATCATAAGTCGTAGCACCCATGCAACGCAGTTCACCTGAACTTAAAAAAGGTTTAATTAAATTAGACGCATCCATTGTGCCGCCTGTTGCAGAACCTGCGCCAACTAAATTATGAATTTCATCAATAAAAATAATCGCACCGGTTTGACGACGCAATGCTTTTAATACCGCTTTAAAACGTTTTTCAAAATCACCGCGGTATTTTGTGCCTGCTAATAAAACCCCTAAATCTAATGAATACACTGTGCAAAATGCCAATGTATCAGGCACTTCTTTGTCAATAATCTTTTTTGCCAAACCTTCAGCAATGGCTGTTTTTCCAACGCCTGCTTCACCGACTAATAAGGGATTATTTTTTCCGCGTCGGCATAATGTTTGAATAACGCGTGATAATTCTTCTGTGCGACCAATGAGCGGATCTGTTTTACCTAAACGTGCACGCTCATTTAAGTTGGTTGCATACAATTCTAAAATATTTTCTTCATTACCCACTTCATGGGTCGCAGATTGTGGATCCATGGGAGTTGCATGTGAATCGAAATTAAAATCTTCACTGTGTCGTGATTTTGTAATACCTTGCGTGATAAATTTGGTCACATCAATGCGTGTGACGTTTTCTTGATGTAGAAAATACACCGCTTGGCTATCAGGTTCGCCAAAAATAGACACCAATGCATGGGCACCATTCACTTCAACTTGCCCAATGCTTTGCACTTGCGTAATAGAGCGTTGTAAAACGCGTTGAAAACTAATGGTTGGCTGAATATCGCGCTCCATTTGATGCAATAAACTAGGCGTCGTTTCATCCACAAAAATGCCCAATCCCGCGCGCAAACGGTCTAAATTCGCCCCACAGGCCAATAATACTTCGGAGGCTTCGGGATTATCGACTAATGCCAACAGTAGGTGTTCTACCGTAATAAACTCGTGTTTTTTTTCACGTGCTCTGACATAGGCGCAATTTAATGTTGTTTCTAAAGATTTAGTAAACATAATCCCACCCTCCTATTTTTTCGTTCTTCGTCCTTACTCTCACTGTAGTAAACAAATTGAAAAATTGCCTGTTTAAAGCAATAAAATCGTTAAATAATTTGAATGGACATTTGGTTCAAAATGTGAGGGTATTTTTTGCGTTGTATTTTTTCAAAGTGTTGGGTGTGAAAGTTAGCGGTGTTTGTGAGATTTTCGCGCCCGCTTACGCGGGGGCTTCTAAGCTTTATCACTGGCACAAACTGTCGGCAAGCACGGGCTACGCTCTCACCAATGGGCAAAAACTCGGCGATGACGTTATGCATTGTTTTTCCCAAGCATCCTGGGGGTTTATCCGCCACAATGTGTCACCGCCCGTTTTTGCTTTCACCAAAAACATAGGATAATAGGCATGATAATCACCTGTCTTTTTTAATCCGTAATCACAAGAAGCGCTTTCGAGTACTCTTTTCCTGGAGTAGTTCAACCAAGCATAGGCGGCTGCAAATGAATATCCATCATATTGCTCAGGGCAAAATAATTTTTCTGAAGTGAGTGGTGACGCAAAAATCGAACCAACATTGAGCATTAATCCACACGCTAAAAATGCTGATATTTTTTTATTTTGAAACATAAAACCTCACGGTATTGTTAATAAATTTTTACCTGACAAAATTATCAGGTCTAAAAATTATCGCAATACCGTGTTTTTAATGTTTTGTCTCTTTGTATATTCGCTTCTATGAAAATCTTCATTGTGTGATGCTCATTGTTGAGAGACGCGATGAATCGCGTCTCCACGAAAGCTTCAGCTTTACATTTGCGCTATGATCGCATCGCCAAATCCAGAACAACTCACTTCATGCGCACCATCCATCAAACGCGCTAAATCATACGTGACTGTTTTAGATTGAATCGCGCCATCTAATCCTTTGATGATTAAATCTGCCGCTTCAGTCCATCCCATATGACGCAGCATCATTTCAGCCGATAAAATAATGGAGCCGGGATTTACTTTATTTTGTCCTGCATATTTTGGCGCTGTACCATGTGTTGCTTCAAATATCGCAACGTTATCACTTAAATTTGCACCCGGTGCAATACCAATACCACCGACTTGCGCAGCCAATGCATCCGAAATGTAATCACCATTTAAATTTAATGTGGCGATCACACTATACTCGATGGGGCGCAATAAAATTTGCTGTAAAAAAGCATCTGCAATCACATCTTTGACAATAATATCTTTACCGGTTTTGGGATTTTTGAATTTCATCCAAGGGCCGTTATCAATTAACGTCGCACCAAATTCATCACGTGCTAATGCGTAACCCCAATCACGAAAACCACCTTCCGTGAATTTCATAATATTGCCCTTATGCACTAATGTAACTGAATCGCGATTATTATCGATGGCATATTGAATCGCACGACGCACCAAACGTTGCGTGCCTTGTTTTGAAACCGGTTTAATACCAATGGCACTCGTTTCTGGAAAACGAATTTTTTTCACATTCATTTCTGTTTGCAAATACGCAATTAATTTTTTTACCGCAGGACTTTCTGATTCCCATTCAATTCCCGCATAAATATCTTCGGAATTTTCGCGGAAAATAACCATGTTGGTTTTTTCAGGTTGTTTAACGGGTGATGGCGTGCCTTTAAAATAACGCACGGGACGCAAACACACATACAAATCCAACTCTTGTCGCAGCGCTACATTCAACGAACGAATACCACCACCAACAGGTGTCGTTAATGGACCTTTGATCGAAACAACAAATTCTTTTGCAGCTGTCATTGTTTCTGCAGGTAACCATGTGTCTGCACCATACACTTGTGTGGCTTTTTCACCCGCATAAATTTCCATCCAATGAATTTGTTTTTCACCGTGATACGCTTTTTTGACCGCGCTATCGACAACTTTTTGCATTACCGGCGTAATGTCCACACCAATACCATCACCTGCGATAAACGGAATAATCGGTTGATTTGGTACATGCAATATGTGATTACTATCGACAGTGATTTTTTCGCCATTGGATGGAATTTTGATGTGTTGGTAAGGCATGCGTAATCTCCCAGGTTGAATTGGGATGTATCTTACTGCGAGGACATCACTAGGTAAAGATATCCCCATTAATATTTCTTTAATCTAACTAAATTACAATCATGTCAAAATAACTGGTGCGAAGACAATTATGCGTGAAGTGACTTTAGGACGTATTATAAAAAGAGGGAGGAAAGCAACGGTTTACAACGCCACACTTGGGATTCAAAATGATATCGATCCTATTGACTACGTTGTGAAATGTCCAAGCAGCAGCGCTATTGACCCAACCGTTGATGCGGTTGATATAACAGAAGTACTTTATCCACCTACAGAGCTCAACGAAGCTAACATTAATCATATTGCTCGTGAATTTTATATACAACAAAAAATTGCTACCCGTGTGTCTGGCTCACACGATAATTTTGTGCCCATAATAGGGTTTCGTTATGTCAAAACAGCGGAGGGATTTATGCCTTCTGCAATTATGCACAAATACCCTTTACTTCTGGACTTTATACCCAAGATATTATCGCTTCGAAGCAACCCCGAGCGACAACGAATTTATCTACATGTCCTATCTTCAATACTTCGTGATTTTAACAATGTATTAATAAGATTAAAAAATATGGAGTATGTGCACGGAGATCTAACCCCTCAAAATATCGCGGTTGACTCCAACAGATGTCGCCTGCGTATTTTTGACTTTGGCGCTGCAAAACATACAAGCGAATTTGCTAATCGCTTTGAGGAGCCTGTTGGCACGCCATATTACATGGCGCCAGAGGCTATCAATTCACGTAACGAATATTCAACACAAAGAGATATGTATAGTTTTGGCAAAATACTACAACAGTTTTTAGGTATGGATATTACAAATGGCGACGACGAAACACAGTGGTGTATTAGAACCAGTGAATTATTAGAAGCTGCGCTGGATGCTAATGCTTACGGGATTTCTTCCGATACCTTCGATCATCATCTCGATCATCATACTGAAAAATGGACGAAAAATATCCGGGAATCAAAATCCATTGAAGAATATATTGGGCTTATTGCAGAAGAAATGACGACAATTAACCCCCGCAGACGTTTAACGATAAATGGATTCCATTCAGCAGTTAAAATTTTACTATCTCACTTGGTTCCATTAACTCCTGTAGAAAATAGTGAATTCTGTGACTTTTATGCTGGAAAACTTGAATTGCCTGCTATTGAGTTACCTCGTGCTGCTGCCGCTGGTGGTAATATGCAACCACTCGACCCCAACATTGAAAGAAGATTGGCTGGCATAAAAGTGAGAAGGAAGGGAGGACCAAGGTTCTCGTTTTCTCCATCGGCTGTTGAGAATAATACACCCCCAGGCGGTGCAGAATATAACGCTAGTCCAATGCCATTTTCTGCATAAGCATCGCGTCACCGTAGCTAAAAAACCGGTATTGTTTTTCAACCGCTGTTTTATAAGCTTGCATCACACGATCAAATCCTGCGAATGCGCACACCAACATTAACAGCGTTGATTTTGGCAAATGAAAATTTGTGAGCAACATATCAACGACATGAAATTGATAACCCGGTGAAATAAAAATAGTGGTTTCTCCAGAAAATGGTGCGATTTCCCCTGAAATTGCAGCACTTTCTAACGCACGCACCACAGTGGTACCAATGGCAATCACACGCCCACCCCGCGCATGACACGCTTTAATTTGATCGCATAATTTTTCTGACACAGTAATTAATTCGCTATGCATTTGGTGGTCTTTTAAATTATCGACACGCACGGGTTGAAATGTCCCTGCGCCTACATGCAACGTAACAAACCCCATCTCAACCTGTTTGTTTTTTAATGCAGTAAACATCGCATCATCAAAATGCAACCCTGCGGTGGGCGCAGCCACTGCGCCTGGATTGCTCGCATAAATCGTTTGATAACGTTCAAAATCTTCACGGGCGACTGTGCGTGTGATATACGGCGGCAGTGGTAAATGACCATGCTTTTCCAGTAATTCCCACAATGATTCTGTGTTGGAAAATTCAAGTAAAAATAACCCCGCTTCACGCGCCACAATGGTGGCATACATATTATCTTCAAGCACAATTTTAGTGCCTATTTTAGGGGAAATACTCGCACGAATATGCGCCAACGCTTGATGATCATTCAACACGCGCTCAATCAAACATTCAATTTTTCCACCACTGTCTTTACAACCAAACAATCGCGCATTAATCACGCGTGTATCATTGAAAATGATTAAATCACGCTGATTCACATGATCTAAAAATGCAGGGAATTGTGTATGAATAAAATCGGTATGATCTTTGGGTATAATTAATAACCGACTGCCTGCACGCTGATCAGTCGGAAATTGTGCAATGAGATGCTCAGGTAATGTATAATCAAAGTCAGAGACAGAATAAGACATACGCACTCTTCGAAAAATAAAACGGAGTTTATATGCAAAACCGGTTTATCACCAGTCTCATGCTCATAAAACAGAGCATGGCGATTATTCGACAACGTCTCAGCTTACTTATTTTTCCTTGTGTCAGCACAATCCTTATCCTCGTCTGTATCGCACTGATATCAATGCCGCTCGTAGAAAAAGAAACCATTGCTTTAAAAACGAATTATATCAGCGGGATGAATTATTTTATTTTTTTAGCGGCGGTCCTTTTTTTATTTGCCTTAATTAATATGATTTCATTGTTATTCAATGCGGCACTGACCACTTGCGCGCTAAAGCATATGAAGCATGAATCGTATACTGTCATGGATGGATTTAAAGCTGCTTTTGCACGGCTGGGAAAGTTATTTCTCTGGAAAATTTTTATGGATACCGCGGGCATCATCATTCGATTTTTGGAATATTGGATGGATTCTTGGCCGACATTTTATATTGCAAAACATATATTACAAAATGTGAAATTAAGAATCGCTATTTTCTTTGTCACGCCCATTTTAATGACTGAGAAATTAAGCTTATTATCTACAGTCAAACGTTCCGCTTATTTAATTAAGAACAACTGGGGAGCTTCTCAACAGTATAATGTCAACATTGGAATCATACTGTTTGCACTCAATATAATCTCATTACTGCCAGCGCTTGTTGCTTTTTTAATGGGTGGAAAAATAATTATTATCATTGGCTCAACAATTTCAACAATACTATTATTAAGCATGTCAATCATTCATTCTGCATCACATGATATTTTAGGTGCGGGACTTTATTTATATGCTAATGGTGTTGAGATGTCTGAATTTTATGATACGCAATTACTCAGGAATGCTTTCGAGGTTGTTAAAAAAGTGCATGATAATTAAATTTGGGTTATGATCTCAGCGCTGATTTTTTAAAAAAATCAGCCCCGAGATTAATAACATAGGAAATGAAACATGAAACATAAAAAACTTTTGGTTGTGGGTGTTGCAGCGGCGTTGTCTATGACAGCAGTGAATGCGATGGCGTTGTTTGGCGGCTGGATTACATTAACCGGACAAAATCTTCCTGGTAGTGTGAATGTTATTTGCCATTCAAATCCTGCACTTTATCCAATTCCCGCTAATGGATCACTCATACCATTGCCTTATTCATTAATTCGCAAAATGTTTGGGGAACCAAAGGCACAAAATGTAACAATGCACTGCTCGTTTTCAATAGGCGGCAATCCAGTAGGAACTGCTCAATTATACATTGGCCAAAATAATAACAATATGAAAGTATTGGCAGTAAATCCAGCGGCTGGATATTCTGTAACAGTCGATTCAAGCGGAACACCGGTGTCTGTTCCAACGGGCAATATATCCGATTTATCCGTAACATTGAGCCACTAAAAAATCCTGTAAAAAAAAGCCATCATTACTGATGGCTTTTTTCATTAGATATCACACGAAAACTGAATACCAAACACATTCGCATCTCCATGCACTGTACCAAGACCAATTGCTGGCGCTATCGTCGTTGTTTTAGACGTGTCATTTGAAAGTGTATTGTTTACCAAAGTCGTTGGAACGAAGAAATGCGTCCATCCAATATTCCAAACAAAACCCGGTTTCGGTTCAATATTAACGCCCAATGAAGCAGCATAGCGATTATTATCCGGCAAGCGAATATCGCGATAACCAAGACGCGTTGGCGTTTCATCATGACCAACGCCTGCCTCTAAAGAAAAATGGTTATTTAATTTATATTTTCCGCCCAACGCGAGATTCCAAGTGTTGCGATAATCTTCATTCAGAGCAACAGTGCCAGTGCCAGTTGGTGTTGTGATATTTTGTATGATTAATTCTTTAAATACGGACCATTGTGTGTAAAAAGCACTGGCCATCATGGTAAAGCGAGAATTAAAATTATGATACAAACTTAAAATCGTTGTCGCTGGTAATGGAAATTGTGCAGATGCAGTAGAAGTAATCGGTAATCCAGTGAAAATTGATGTCGACTGACTATTGCCTTTTGCAGTCACCGTAATCGCAGAACGATAACTCAAACCCATGCGCGTTTCCGGTGTGAATTGCATCAGCACACCCGCATTATAACCTACGTTCCACCCGCTTAAATCAGTGGTCAATGGTTGAAAAACATCAGAATTGTAAGTCGCTTGTCCATATAACGCATCAAAACCCACGCCGAGAGACAAATAACGATTCACAGCATATGCAACGCTCGGATTTAAATTAACCGTATCCAATTCAGTCTTGGTTGCTAATAAATTAACGTATGACGTATCTTCATACGAAGTTGCTAAGCCAAATGGCGATGTCGTGCTAAATGCAAACGCCCATTTGTTATGATCAATTGGCAATACATATGAAAAATTCGGAACAATGTTAAATGTATCTCCAGATGCATTATTCACAGGAATACCATTGGCTGTACCCGTAAAACTCACGTCTAACGGAATAAACGTCGTGCCAAAAGAAATTTGCTGATGTTTAATGTGCGTAGCATTCGCTGCATTATAAAAAACAGATGCGGCATTATTCGCTTCTGCTGCAGCACCGGCATGGTAATCGCCAGTATCAGCAGCATCTTGTTCCCACAACTGAAATCCACCAGCAAATATTTGCGTGGAAAAAGCAATAGCAGAAGTTGTGATAATAGAAGTAATGTAACGTTTTAAATTCGGTGAAAACTGCATGAAAAATCCTTTACTTTGTTTTGGCGGAGAAGGTGGGATTCGAACCCACGTGGGCGTTTTCACGCCCCATCCGATTTCGAGTCGGCGCCGTTATGACCGCTTCGGTACCTCTCCAGATTTTATTGCAACGTTGGCGGTTTTAATGTCATCGGTTTTACAGCGCCGTTGTATGGCACAGCGGGTATGGGATAATAAGTCGATTGTTTAATCATCGGCACACCCGGTGGCACAACGATCGAAGAAATTTCACCACCCTTTTTCAGATAATCTTTTGAATGATTTGCACAAGCTGTTAACAGAACGCTTGCACAAAACACTATAAATAAAGCGAAAAAACGCATTTTATTCCCCTAAACGTTGCATGACAGACTCAACCTGTGCATGATGCGGCAAACTCAGCGGCGTTAATGGTAACCTGATTCCAGACTGAATTAAACCCATTTTTGTTAATGTCCATTTGGTGGGAATGGGATTGGTTTCAATAAATAAAGCACGGTACAAATCTTGTAGTGATTGGTTTATTTTTTCAGCAGTTGCACGATCACCTTTTAATGCCGCGCCACATAAATCATGGCATAATTTCGGCGCTACGTTTGCTGCTACTGAAATGACACCCTTCCCGCCTAACAACATAAATTCCATTGCGGTAGGATCATCACCACTAAAAAAATCCATTTTTAAATTCAGTGATAGTAATTTTTTCAAACGGTTTAAATCACCCGTTGCTTCTTTGACGCCGATAATATTAGCGTATTGTGATAAACGTGAAATGGTTTCGGGTAATAAATCGCAACACGTTCTGCCGGGGACATTATATAAAATTTGCGGGATGGGAACTGCTTTTGCAATAGCGGAAAAATGCTGGAATAAACCTTCTTGCGTAGGTTTATTGTAATACGGCGTTACCAATAAAACGGCGTCTGCGCCAAGCGACATGGCGTCACGGGTTAATTCGATGGTGTGGCGTGTGGCATTTGTTCCGGTGCCGACAATGACGGGCATTTTGTGACGCGCACGTGCGACGGCGCATTTAATTATTTCGCGGCGTTCATTATTTTCAATGGTTGCAGATTCGCCGGTTGTGCCTAAAATCACGAGGCCGTCTGTTTTATTTTTAATATGCCAATCGATTAATTTTTCGAGATTGGTGTAATCGATAGAGCCATCTGCATGCATGGGTGTGATTAATGCGACTAGACTGCCGTGGAACATGGGGGTTACTCCGTTCTTTAAATTGCGACAATATACCATCAGTGGGGTTATATTAAAAATAAAAAACCACGCGACCGCTTGCTTTAAACAAACCACGCTTTAAACAAACCACGCTTTAAACAAACCACGCAACCGCTTGCTTTTTGTTATGGTTAGGGTAGCACTCTCGGGGACGCCGTGAACCCATCCATGGGGGCTCGCCAATGTCATCCATGACATTGACGCCCCTCGAGCACTACCCGTAACCATAACAAACGCCGCTGCATCGGTGATACTTTAAAATCCGTGAGGGGCGCTTTTAATTTAAATAAAAGCGCGAATAAATCAAAAGGCGTGAGCAATTGTTTGACGCAATCAAATCAGTTGATGGAAAGTTGGATCCCTATCTCTTTTGCAGCGAATAGAAACAGGATGTTTCGGGACCGGGCCATGGATGGCCCATTTCTTGAGCGGAAAAAGAGATAGGGTCCAGCTTTCCATCTCCTCAGCTGCGTCAACAATTGTGAACAAATGGCTATATAAATAAATTCGCATCCTTTCCTTATTTGCTTAATTTACTTAAGGAGACAAACAAAAATATCTGCTAAAATTCACAAAATTATTATCAACCGAGAATTCCCATGTCACTACAATTTGCACTTATTATTGGATCCTCCATTCTAATAGCCACGCTCACCATTTTCATGCTTTTGATGAATGAACGCATAAAACAGCTATTATCACAACGAAAAGATGTTACACAATTATTACAAGATCAACAAACCGCACAACACACTGCACGAGCGCAATTTGATCAACATCAAATTCAAAGTTTAAAATTAATTCAAGACAGCATGCAAAATGCCAGCAACGATATGCGCAATCAGGTTGCCACATTATTAAATCAAAATACAAAACAATTGACTGAGCAATTTGAAAAACTCACACAAACCACCAAAGAAAAATTAAATGATATTAGCAATGAAGTAAATAAACAATTGTCGAGCGGATTTGAAAAAACAACCACGACATTTTTAGATGTCATCAAACGTTTGGCAATTATTGATGAAGCACAGAAAAAAATCACAGAATTGTCGAGCAATGTCGTGAGTCTTCAAGAAATATTATCCGACAAGCGCTCACGCGGTGCATTCGGTGAAGTACAACTCAGTGGTTTATTGCATAACATGCTGCCTGAAAAAAGTTTTTCATTACAACACACGTTATCAAATGGCAAACGTGCAGACTGCTTGTTATTTTTACCAGAACCGACTGGTAACATGGTCATCGATGCAAAATTTCCACTTGAAGGTTTTCGCAAATTACACAATAAACAATTTAACGAATCTGAAAAAAAATTAATTGAAACACAATTTAAAATTGATATTAAAAAGCATATTCAAGATATTGCTGAAAAATATATTATTCCGGGCGAAACTGCCGATGGCGCAATGCTATTTATTCCTGCAGAAGCTGTTTTTGCTGAAATTCACGCCAATTTTGAAGAGCTGGTTGAATTCGCGCAACAAAAACGTGTGTGGCTGGCATCGCCCACTACCATGATGGCGATTTTAACTACTGCACGTGCAGTGTTAAAAGATGCGGCGACACGTCAACAAATTCACATCATTCAAGAACATTTGCTGGGACTGGGAAAAGATTTCGATCGTTTTCAAAAACGTATGGATGATTTGGCAAAACATATTTCACAAGCGAATCAAGATGTCGAACTCGTGCATAAATCGTCGCAAAAATTGACATCGCGTTTTTTAAAAATTGAGAAGGTGGATATCAATCATGCGTCAGATGCTGTGTTATTAGATCATGTCGAAGCAGATGATAATGGCGCTTGAAATTCCAACGAAATTAATCGATCTTCACAATGGAAAGCATTGTAAACCTCAATGACATTAAAATCTGAATGAAAATGATTGTCAGATTCTTCTGCATCGCACATCCTGTATTCTAATTTCGCCAAATCAGAAAATGCTAAAAATATAGGGTCTTTGTTTTTCAAAAATTCAGATAGGTGTTTTCCGATAAAACGCAAATTAAAATCATGTGACGGATAATGGCTAATATAATCACGCGCCAAACTTGCAAAAGCGCTGTCGCCTAAAAATGCGTGAATAACGGGGAAATCTTGCGTTAATGCAGCGATGATTCTTTCGAAATAGCTGTTTTGATAGATTTGAATTTGTTGCAATGCGGATAGATTTTTTGACGGTAAAATATTTTTTACGAGCTGCGTATTATTTTCAAGAATATAAGATTGAAAATTTTGCTGGAGTTGTGCAAGAGGAATGGTCGACATTAAAATCTCACTTAATTGCGAAGAAAGTTAGATGTTGGGCTCACTGCAAAACGCACACCCTGCCGGGTGTGCTACTGTAGCGCTTCGATTTTAGCGTTGCGTTTGTTGCGAAGATCTACAGTAGCACACCCGGCAGGGTGTGCGCCTTACAATCACTCACAAATCTTCTGCGCCATGTAACCCACCGTTCCCGCATAATACGTCGAATGATTCCACTTCATAATCACGCGAAAATTATTAAATACCATCATAACAGGTCCACCATCAGGCTCGATCACAGAGGCAGACAATTCAGGGTTAATTGTTTCTTGTTGCGTAAAATGCACGCCCAATTGTTCCCACTCCCCCACTGTTTTGACTGTTTTCAATGTCAATAAATCACGATTAAAATCCGCTGGTAAATTCACATCCATCGTCCAAGGTTGATTGGATTGCCATCCCAATTTCGATAAATAATTGGCGATAGATGCAAAAATATCCCCTTTTGATCGCCAAATATCTTTATGGCCTGTGCCATCATAATCAACCGCATAATTATGCCACGTTGATGGTAAAAATTGCGGTTGACCTGTTGCACCTGCCCACTCACCTTTTAAATCTTGCGGCGAAACATCACCGTTATTTAACATCTCCAATGCGTAAAATAATTCTTTGCGAAAAATCGGACCCCGTCGTTGATCATACGCCAGTGTTGCCAATGATTGAATCACGGAATATTTTCCCATAAACCGACCATAACTGGTTTCTAAGCCCCACAATGAGGCAATAAAACAATAATTCACGCCATAATGATCGCCGATTTTATGCAGTAATTCCGCATGTTTTTTAATTTCTTGACGACCAATGACAATGCGATCTGCGCTTGCGCGTGAATTACGATATTGAATATACGTAATTCTTCTTTCGGGTTGTGTACGATCAAAATGCAACACTTCAAGATGCGGCTCTTTGATATTGGCAAATGCTTCATCGAATATCTCAGGGCGAATGCCTTTAGCAATTGCCTCTGTGCGTAAGCCCGCTACAAAACTTTTCCAACTTTCTTGAGCAAAAAGTGGGGTTGAGAAAAAAATGAAAAGCAATACGACTATTCTAGCGATCATGGTAAAACCTCCTTGTTATGAGAGATTGTACCATGAACAAATGTAGAGACGCGATTTATCGCGTCTTATCGTATTGTCTTCTTCGCCGCCAATAAAAACAACAACGCACCAATTAAATATATCGGCAATAACAGCAACGAAATGTGGTAATCATGCGTGCTAAAATAGCGAATACCATGCAACATTTTTCCATGCCAAAAAATATCTAAAAATTTTCCCAGCAACGGTTCGGTAAAAGTGCTCAGCAACGCTTCGCCCGTATTAATAAACGCAAAAACAGTGGCTGTCATCGTCAACGCATTCACTTCTTTTCCAGCCGCAAAAACAAGCATAAATGCACCCGTTCCAAATCCAAATAAAAATAACGCGGTGCCTTCTATCCAATGCATATTAGTTGGGTAATACAATGCGATCAACAATGTCACGAACGACAAGAGCAGTCCAAACACCATCACACCAAATCGATTCGATAATCGATCAGACACAAAGCCCAAAATAGGCGCACCAATAGCGAGCCCAAAAAATGATAATGACGTCAACATCGCGGCATCGGGTTTTGTTGCGTGATAAGCAGTTTGTAAAAATGAATCCCCCCATAATCCACCAAAAACAGCCAATGGCGAAAAAGCCAAGCCACTATAAAACATCAATAGCCAATTGGGCTTAAATTTCAGCACGGCCATCACATCTTGCCATTGCATATTTTGCGGCGCAGTTTTATTGGATGATCCTGATAAAAGATTTTTTTTATCACGAACAACGATGTAAAACAAAAACGACAGTGCAATACCAAATAAACCACAATAAAATAAACTATGCTGCCAGCCAAAGTGCGTTACCAACAACGCAAAAGGTAATTGGCCGCACATCGAACCCGCCATCGCAGCACTCGCTAACAACCCACTCACAAAAGCGAATTGTTTGGGTTGAAACCAAACAGCGGCGATCTTAAGATAACTGACCGTTGCAAATGCAACACCCACACCGATCAGTGCGCGTGCAGTAATCGCTTGAAATAATGTGGCTGCGTGCGAAAACCAAATCGTGCCAAGCCCACACAATAATATGGCGCACGCTGTTAACAGTCGTGCACCCAATCGATCGAGTAATGGTCCCGCAAAAAGTTGCACGACCATGTAAGCATAAAACGACGTGGCTGCTAAATTTCCCAATCCAGCACCATCCAAGTGATAACGACGCATTAAATCATGGGCAATCACACTGGGCGATACTTGCAGTACGTATTTATAAAATAAAAACAGCGCACAAAACGAAATCACGATCCAAGGATAACTTTTTAATTGCAAAAAATAATTTGTTTTGTTGTTTGAAGAAGTGTTCATCATATGACTCACATTATTTTTATTTGGTGAAAAAAAAGGGGGTGTTTTGCATGGTTTTCTTGTCCTGCCCTAGCGTGCAAAACAGCTGCACTAGAACAGGCGACTAACCACGACGATAATATGAATGACGACAGAGACGGTGTTTTTGACGCAGCAAAGCCGATGCAGCGAAAGCATGTAGTTTTCGGACTGTTTGCTGAATAAGATCATTTCGTACAAATCTCTCGTTAAAAGCTGCGAAATACTACCACCGCATTTTTGTAAAATCAATCGCAACTATTCAGCATCTTTCTTTTCGCAGAAAATACAAGTTGTTATCAGTGAATTGTTACTTGAAACATTTGTACTGCATGGTTTCTAAATATTCTTTTGTTTTTTTATTACAGGTCGTTCGATCAATTTCATGAGGATAAACACCGAAACCAAAATGCCCGGGCCTTACGCAATGGTAGCAATCGACGTGCTCAGCCATCGTCGGTGTTGATGTCGGCTCACTGCAACTCATGACACCGGTCATCACCAGCAATCCCACGAAAATAAACCCAAGTAGTTTTCTCATACATCTATCTCCTTGATAGCAGATTCCATAATGATACAATAAACCCTTTTAAAAAATTAAGGAATACAGTGATGGCAAACAAGGATCCCAATGCCGGTTTAGCTGGTGTTATCGCAGGCCAATCAGCAATTTCAATGGTAGGTCATAATGAAAATGGATTGCATTATCGAGGCTACGAAATAAACGATTTAACACAACACTCGAGTTTTGAAGCAGTTGCATATTTATTAATTTATGGCGAATTACCATCGCCGTCTGAATTAAAAAAATATCAAGACACGTTAATCGCATTGCGTGATTTACCGCAGGCATTAAAAGAGGTGCTGGAAAAAATTCCTGTCAAAACGCATCCAATGGATGTGCTTCGCACCGGTTGTTCTTTTTTAGGAACACTCGAGCCTGAAAATAAAGCACATGATCAAGTGGCTATCGCCAATCGTTTAATCGCTTGTTTTCCAGCGATATTGATGTATTGGTTTCACTTTCATCATAACCATAAAAAAATAAATACGCAGCTGGACGATAAAACAGTCGGTGAATATTTTTTACATATGCTTCACGAAAAAAAACCTGATGCATCGCAGGCGCACGTATTAAATCTGTCGCTAATCTTATATGCAGAGCATGAGTTTAATGCATCCACATTTGCAGCGCGTGTGACTGCAGGCACATTATCTGATTTTTATTCTTGTATTTGCAGCGCCATTGGCACATTGCGCGGTCCATTACACGGCGGCGCCAACGAAGAAGCGTTAAAATTAATTATGCTTTTTTCTTCTGTAAATGATGCTGAAAGTGGTCTCATGACAATGTTGCGAGATAAAAAATTAATTATGGGTTTTGGTCATCGCGTATATAAAAATGGCGATCCCCGTTCGGATATTATCAAAGCAGAATCGAAAAAATTAAGCGAGAAAATCAATGGGGATGTTATTTATCCTATTTCTGAAGTGATCGAAAAAATCATGCGTCGTGAAAAAAAGATGTTTCCAAATTTAGATTTTTATAGCGCATCTGCTTATCATTCTTGTGGGATACCGGTTGAATTATTTACGCCGATTTTTGTGTTTGCGCGCACTGCAGGTTGGGCAGCACATATTATGGAACAGCGTGCGAATAATAAATTAATTCGGCCGTTGTCAGAATACGTCGGACCCGCACCACGAAAAATAGTTGGAATATAATATGCAAAACTACGACCACAAACAAATACCCTTCGATACCATCATCCAAGACATCACAAATTACGTCAGCGATTTTAATCAATACAGCACGCTCGCAATGGATACAGCCTATTATGATTTACTCGATAGTCTTGCCTGCGCGTTAATGGCATTAAAATTTCCAGCATGCACAAAATTGTTAGGTGGCGTTGTGCCTAAAGCGGTGATGCCTGGTGGTGCGCGTGTCCCTGGAACAAATTTCGAATTAGATCCTGTGCAAGCCGCATTTAATATTGGCGCACTGATTCGATGGCTTGATTTTAATGATACTTTTTTGGCAGCAGAATGGGGACATCCATCTGATAATTTAGGCGGTATTTTAGCGATTACGGATTATTTGAATAGAGAAAATCAAAAACAATTTACCGTGAAAGATATTTTACACGCGATGATTAAAGCCCATGAAATACAGGGTGTTTTGGCATTAGACAATAGTTTTAATCGCGTTGGATTAGATCATGTCATTTTAGTGAAAGTGGCAACAACTGCTGTGGTGTCGCACTTATTGGGCGCGACAAAAGATCAAATTAATAATGCGATTTCCAATGCTTGGCTCGACGGTCAATCACTGCGAACCTATCGTCATGCACCGAATACGGGTTCACGGAAATCATGGGCAGCAGGTGATGCAACGAGTCGCGGTGTGCGGTTAGCATTAATGGCAATGCAAGGCGAAATGGGATATCCGAGTGTATTAACCGCTAAAACATGGGGTTTTTATGATGTCTCATTTAAGGGTAATGTTTTTTCATTACAACGGCTTTATGGCAATTATGTGATGGAAAATATTTTATTTAAAATTTCGTTTCCAGCAGAATTTCATGCACAAACAGCGGTGGAATGTGCATTACGATTACATCCATTGGTAAAAAATAAATTAAATGACATAACACGCATTGACATTAAAACACAAAATCCCGCGATGCGTATTATTAGCAAGCAAGGTCCGCTGAATAATCCTGCAGATCGTGATCATTGTTTGGAATATATGATTGCCGTGCCTTTAATTTATGGCGAATTAACTGCAGAACATTATGAAGATGCGATTGCAAAAAATCCGATGATTGATGCATTACGCGCAAAAATGCACGTCACAGAAAGCGAACAGTTTAGCAAAGACTATTTGGATCCTGACAAACGTGCTATTGGGAATGCCATTCAGGTTATTTTTGATGATGGATCAAAAACAGAAAACATCTCTATTGATTATCCAATTGGACACAAACGTCGTCGTACTGATGGTATTCCATTGTTATTAGAGAAGTTTAAAACGGCTGTTTCTGCGCATTATAAAAAACAACAAACGGATGATATTCTTGCATTATGCCTCGATAAAAATAAATTACTCAGTACCCCCGCAGACCAATTAATGAAGGCGTTCATTTGAACTATTTCAGCAACTGGTTTATGATTGATTACGGACTGAACATAACGACAGGATGGATCCCATGTCAATTTTACTGATTATTTTAATATTAATATTGCTTGGCGTAATTCCAGTTTGGCCACACAGCAGAAACTGGGGATATTACCCATCCAGCGGTGTTGGTATTATATTAATTATCGTGATTGTTTTGCTCTTACTCGGCAGATAAAGTTTTACGCTGTTGTTCTCAAAAAAAACGAGAGATTCTGTAAAAATCTCTCGTTTTATTGCAATTGCGCATGATCTTTTTTTGAAAAATTATTTCACTTTTAAGTGAAGAATATTATCCACGGTGCCGTTATTAATAATACCAAATACCGACAAAAGCCAGAAAATAACACACAATACAACGACAACATTGATAATCGTTTTAATAGATCCCGCCATAGGAATATAAGCGTTAATCAGCCCCAGTAATATACCGATAACAATTAAAACCAAAAGAACTGTAATAAGTGGTGACATTTTTAATACTCCGTTTATGCCAAGTTGTTAGTATTGAATCTTCCCGCTTTTATAGCATATCACAAATCTCATTGGCTCAGACTGCCGTATCCAATACTTGCCAAATGGGCGATTCTTCGTTATGATCTGCGGCAAAAAGTACACCCATTTTATCTTTAGGAAATGCTATGAAACCAGATATTCATCCGAAATATGAAGAAGTTGTAGTGACTTGCAGCTGTGGTCACACCTTCAAAACAGGCTCAACGCTCGGCAGAAAAGACCTCCATTTGGAAGTATGTTCACAATGCCATCCTTTTTACACGGGCCAACAGAAATTAGTAGACACTTCAGGCCGTGTTGAGAAATTCAAGCAAAAATACGCGAAGAAAACGGCGAATGATGCTGCTAAAAGTTCATAAAAATCTCTAGGGGTGCTTGAATATGCAACTTCCGACATTTTCAAAAACAAAAACAATCGCTTTGTTATTATTAGCAAGTTGTGCCAGTGCTGAGTGGGTGAATGTATATCGCGCAGATAACAACCCCACATTCCAGAATGTAGGCAGTAATACATGGGGTATGAGTCAAAGAGTGTATACAAACTCCGGCGCAGGCTCGGGCAGAGAATGCCGCGGGGATTCTGTTTCTGGAAACGTAATGTGCAAGTAAGCATTTTATTGGGCGATTCGCGGGTTTTCGTAGAGACGCGATTTATCGCGTCTCTGACTACAACAACAATTCAATGGCGCGAACCAATTGTCGATCATCATTTGATGCATCACTAAGCGTTCTACGCCACGCCCTTGCACCCTTTTCACCTTGATACAAGCCAATCAAATGTCTCGTCATATGACGCATAGGTGTTCCTTTGGCATATTGCTGCAAAATGTACGGTAAATAACGAGTAACAATTTCTATGCGCGATTTTACAACCGTATTTGTGGCATAAAATTGCGAATCAGCTTGCGCTAGCCAATAAGGATTGGCACATATCATACGTCCAATCATCACGCCGTCAACGTGCTTTAAATGCGTTTCAACGTCTTCATCGCTTTGAATACCGCCATTAATAATAATCTCTAGATCCGGAAAACTCTTTTTGAGACGGTATACGCGATCATAATGCAATGGCGGAATGTCACGATTTTCTTTGGGGCTCAACCCTTTAAGCCAAGCCTTACGCGCATGCATCATAAAAACGTTACAACCCGTTTCACGAATTTTTCCCACAAAATCATGTAAAAATGCTTCGCTGTCACATTCATCAACGCCCAAGCGGGTTTTAATGGTTACCGGAATATCAACAGATTCTTTCATACTTTCAATACATTGCATTACTAAATTCACTTCTTTCATTAATGCAGCGCCGAAGCAACCGTTCTGAACACGTTCACTGGGACACCCTACATTCAAATTAATTTCATCATATCCCCATGCCTGCCCTATTTTTGCAGCTTGCGCCAATAAGTCGGGTTCTGATCCACCTAACTGCAAGGAAACGGGATGCTCTTCGCTAGAAAAATCTAACAAATAGGATTTATCGCCATGAATGATAGCCTGCGCAGTCACCATTTCTGTATATAAAACAGTGTGTTGTGATAATAATCTCAATAAATACCGGAAGTGGCGATCGGTATACGCCATCATGGGGGCAACACAGATTGTGCGATTAATATTCATAGTGAATACATGATAGCCGTACAGCGTTAAGATCGCAATCGAGGACTTTGTCGTATTAATCGCAGGGCAAATAGAAATACACCGAATGATCCGAGCGTTAATATCATCAACGCAATCGAAATATTGGTGTCAACAACGCCTAATACGCTATAACGAAATAAATCAACTATGTATAAAATGGGATTAAGCATGGCTACTTTTTGCCAAGCATTAGAAAGCATAGTCACTGAGAAAAAAACGCCGCCTAAATACGTCAATGGCGTTAATACAAATGAAGGCACCCATGACACATCGTCAAAATTACGCGCATAAATACCATTGATGATACCCAGGGTTGCAAAAAAAATAGCTGTCAGTAACACGGTGAAAAACATTAATGCCAAATGATGTAAACTTAAATGTGTAAATAATAAAGCGATACACATCACAATTACCCCTATAATAAATCCACGCGCGACTGCTCCCGTGATAAATCCCAATAAAATAATCACATTGGGTGTTGGTGAAATTAATATTTCTTCAATGCTCCGCTGAAATTTCATACTGAAAAAAGAACCAGATGAATTCACATAACTGTTCATAATCACCTGCATCATAATTAATCCAGGCGCAATATATTGCATGTAAGTAAATCCTTGCACTGCGCTGATTTGCGAACCCACTAATTTTCCGAAAATTAAAAAATACAACGCGGTCGTGATGACGGGTGGAATAATGGTTTGCGGCCAAATACGGAAGCAACGTACAAGCTCTTTGATGACAATAGTTTGATACGCAATCAAAATTTGCAAAGGATTCATTTTGTCAATCTCACAAACAACTCCTCCAACCGATTCACACGATTACGCATACTGGAAACTAAAATATGATGCTTATTTAAAAATCCAAAAATATCATTTAAATTTTGCGTTTTTTGACATTCAACTTCGAGTGTCACAGCGTCAATTTTTTTAATCGCAAAATCATCGCTCGCCGGTAATTCAAACAATAACGGTTCTTTCAAATCAAAAATAAATGTTTCGACATTCAACAAACCCAACAATTGTTTTTTTGTCGTGTCTTGAATAATCGATCCGCGATTAATAATGGCGATACGATCACACAAGGATTCCGCTTCTTCTAAATAATGCGTCGTCAGAATAATGGTTTTCCCGGCGTGATTTAATTCGCGCAATAAATCCCACATAGAGCGACGAATTTCAACATCGACACCTGCAGTAGGCTCATCTAAAATTAATACTTGCGGTTCATGCATTAACGCACGCGCAATCATTAATCGACGCTTCATGCCACCGGATAAATTACGCGCAGGTTCATTGCGTTTATCCCACAATTCCAACAGATTTAAATATTTTTCAGCGCGTTTATAGGATTCAGTGCGATTGATGCCATAATAACCGGCTTGA
>JABDDR010000010.1:0-1486 GCA_013287505.1 Gammaproteobacteria bacterium | reverse complement strand
GCTAGGTGTTTTTTCTAAGTCATAGCCATTAATACAAACAGTGCCGCTGGTTTTACGCGCGAGTGAATTGATGATGCTGATGATCGTGGATTTGCCCGCACCGTTCGGTCCAAGCAAACCCATGAAATCACCCTGTTTGACAGTAAGATCAATACCCTTGAGTGCTTTGACACCGTTTGAATATGTCTTATGCAGTTGCTTAATTTCTAACGCAAGCATGATGCATTCACTTTTAAAAAAATTCTCATCCTTGTGTTATGTGCGCAATCGCTTTCAAACGATCCAACCAAGTTAAAGGCGCATTACGAATTTTATCGGGGATCAACGTGCTGAAATACGTAACAACAGGCTGAGCATAGGGCGCCAGTTGAGACTGTTTAACCCATGCTGCATTTTTATAAGATGTTACCTGAATAATCAGCAAGAGAATAACAACCAATAATACGCCTCGTGCTGCGCCAAAAACCAATCCTAAAAGACGATCCAAGAATCCCAGTCCCGACACTTCAGAAAAGCCATGCGCTAATTTGGTTGCGATAAAACCAATGAGCATAACAATAATAAAAATCAGAACGACAGATACAATATCGCGTGTTCTATCGTTTGAAATCACCGAATGTAATAATTCACTAACACGTGGAGAAAATCGGAATGCAGCAAAAAGCGCCGCAATCCATGTCACCAACGACATTATTTCACGCACAAATCCGCGAAATAAACCAAAAATAAGCGACAGTATAATAATGCCAACTATGACACAATCAAAAACATTCCAATTCGCAAAAAAATGACTCATGACTAAAATCCCTTTTTAAAAAATCTTGTCTTTATACCTTTTTAATTTCACCATTGAGATGAAATTCTTGATGTATTCTTCTTTGCAACATTTGCGCTGTATGCAAATTCGCTTCTGGGCCAACAAAAACTGCAACTAATGGACGGTGATTATCCATTACATGATGGCTATAAACTTCAAAATGACGCGCACGTAATTTTTCCATCAAATGCTCAGCATATATTTTATCGGAAAATACAGCCAATTGAACCGACCAACCAGAAGCGCGTGAAGCATGTGAAGCGTGTGACACATATGCAGTGTGTAAAACAGGTGAAGCTGCTGAAGCTGATTTTGTTTGGGCTACCGCATCGACAGGTCCTTCGTTTGCTTGCCCGGTAGTGAGCGCGTTAGGTGATGCATCAGTAGATGATGGCGCTGCAGAGGATGTTGTTGGTGCTGGATTTTGCGTCGTACCAGTTGTGTTAGTTGTATCAGATGGTTGTTCAGTCGAAGTTGTCGTAGTAGTTGCTGCAGGCATTGATGGCGCTGGCGGTGTTGCTGCATCTGTAGGTTGTGTAGTAGATGCTGCTGGCGCTGTTTCAGTAGATTGTGTGGGCATCGTTTGCGTTGTTGGCATTGACGTATCAGTGGATTGCGTGGTCGTTGCCGGTGTAACAGTTGTTGATGTTGTTGCGGGTGTTGTTGCTG
>JABDDR010000009.1 GCA_013287505.1 Gammaproteobacteria bacterium | reverse complement strand
TCACGCAATCTTTTTGCTACTTCAATATTCTCAATTTGATGAACACCATGCGTTAACTCATACTTATTTTTTTCTTTGAAGTAGCTCGTTTGATTTTTTTCTTGGTAAGCAGTTTCTAAAGATTTCCAAACACCGGGCTCAACTTCTACTTCGTAGCATTTCAAAAATTTCTGAACAACCGCTTGTCTTAAAGAAAAATCAAAATCTTTATAACGATCTCTGTCTGAAAAAATTTCCTGCGTCAAACTTAAAACGCCATTTTCATTCACAGCGCCTGCAGCAAATGTGCAAAAATAACTGTATGCAGTGGCAGCGAGCGCATTTTTAAAAATTTGTTGAAAATAGGCCAATCCTTCGTTGCCAAGACCCGTTCCAGATGCTAATGCAAACGCAGTAATTAACAACATCGCAATTGATGACATTATTGTGGCTAACATAATCATTGTTATCATCGTTGACAATATAGGAAAATTTTCAGGATTTAGAGTTTTTTCAATTTCTTTCACCAATAATTGAAATGTTTTTAATAGGTTGGTTGGATATAAATAAAGAAAACGTCCGTAAAATCCTACACTGGGCGAAGACAATGCTGCTCGTACTGCGCTTGGCACACCCCGAACGATTCTCGCAGTACCCCTGCTTGTTAAGTCATACCACAAAGGTCCCGTACCTAACGCACTCACAGATAATCCATATCCAATTCTTTCAGCAATCACTGCGGAGCGCGCAGGTTCAATTTTCCCCACACTAAAATCATTTTCATCAGCGTACAATAATGGGAAAAAAGCATCGTTAATTTTCTCAAAATTTTCTGGATGCAGTCTTTTAAAATCATTTAAATCATCGCGCACTTGCAATAAAAAATGACGATCGGGCTGGACATACTGTATGAAAAATTTCGTATAAGTCAGAAATAGGATTGCAATTGAACCTAGTAATCGCGTTAAAAATGTATTAGTGCCATTAATGGCATCAGCCGGACCTGTGATAGCAACAGTCGCGTTAGGAAACAGTTCTCTGGCAGCGTCGTTCGCCAAAGGCAATGAGGGAATGGTCGCACAAATTGCTATAAAAAGCGCAGAAGTTACCAGCGTCATATAAACGCAATCACGAAGATGCAATAAGGAATCTTTAGCTGTAGTCTCTACTCTTTGAAAAATTAATGTTGCCAATAATACATTAAGGATAGAAGAAGAAGAACCAAATAAAACTTCAAGACCCACCGCACCATCAGCGCGCGGAATAGATAATGCTGCAAAAAGAACGCCGAGAAGAGATGCCCAAACAATAGGGGGTGCGTTTTTAAAAATTTGCAAAGGATTAATTCTTAGGTTGTATTGTGCTCGTAGAACTTGTGCGGATGCAATCGTGAGTGGAACAATAATACCTATTGGATCATTGCTCGCGCGAATGCGTTGAGTTTGCTCTAATGGAAGTTCACGCTGTCCATCGATATTTTCTTCTGATTTTTTTCTTTGCAATATATTTAGGGATTTTATATTTTTTACTGACAAGGGGGGGACTTCTTCCGGACCTTGACCTGCTGCAGATGCGATTGCAAGTGGATCTGTATTAACCTCTTCTGATTCTTCTTCTGATTCTGAATCTTCTTCTGATTCAGCTTGGGACGACGAAACTTGAGTTCCTACATCCACCTGAGCAGCAGCGGCTCCTCCTCTATTTTGATTTTGAATCACGCGAGACTCCTCTTCAGCTTTTTGTAAATCTGTAGCGCTATAATTCTGAAAATAAAATCTTGGGGGAGTTCTACCGGTTGGTGGGTCACCAGCTTCGCTCGAACTAGAGAAGGAATGAACGTTTATACCTAAAGAAGAGGGTTGATCTTCTGCTGCCGCAGGAGCTGCAACAAGAGTATCATCCGGAGGAGAAAAATGAGGTACTGTGAGTTGGCGCTCCCCTAATCCTAACCTCTTCTGTTCCCGCATATTCAGCCCCCCAATCAACAGTTCATTTAAAACACAATATTTATCATACTACCCCGTCAATGATGAAATAAAACAGGGGTTACACAATATTAATGTTTCCTTAAGGTTTAGCAGGATGCGTTTTTGTTTGCAACAATTGACAAACCAGCGCACCAAAAATAATAATGAGCCAAGAAATATATACCCATACAAAAAAAATCGGAATAGCAGCAAGCGCGCCGTAGATTAATTGGTACGTGGAAAAATAATGGAAGTACAATACAAACCCCCACTTCGATATATCAAATAAAATCATCGTTATAAATCCTGCGATCGCCGCGCAAAGAAAATTCACACGACAGCTCGGTATAATCCAATGGAATAACGTAAATGCGATCCACTCAATTGCAAGAGGCAATAAAAAAGTAAACGGCTTTTTTAAAAAATCTATTGCGACAAAATGCGATAATAGTGGCATCGATGTTAAATATGAGCTGAGTAATAATAATATGGCAAAGCCAATGGGTACGATAAATAAAATAATTAAATAGACAATAAATAATAAGGCGGACTCACGACGCATGCGCACATGCCACACACCATTCACCGCGTCAACAATATTAAAAATCATCAGTAATGTGATTAATGCCAATGAACACACCATCGTCCACGACAATGTGTGCGCATGCGATGAAAAATCCTGTAATTGCTTCTCAAGAAAAGCAGCGGAACTGGCAGTAAAATTGTTTAAAACAAATAATTCAATTTGCTTGCTGGTGGTTTGAAGTGCGGGGAAAAAAGATAGGATGTAAAAAATAAAAATGGCGAGAGGGACAATAGACAGCAAGGTAATAAATGTGAGTGATGCGGCGCGGGTGGGACATAGGTCTTTGAAGAAGCGGGTGGTTAATATTTTCAAAAAACGAGACAATTTTGGCATAGAGCTCCGTCTTCGCTATTGAGACGCGATGAATCGCGTCTCTACGAAAATATGATACCATAGCGCAAAAATATTTTGATGATGGAAAGCTATGTCAAATCCCTACATTCTCGTTTTATATTATTCCTTGAAAGGCAATACGGCCAAAATGGCACAAGAAGTTGCACGCGGTATTGAATCGGTGCAGGGCATTGAAGCGCGCGTTCGAACTGTGCCAGCTATTTCTGCAAAAACGGAAAGTGTTGAGCCGAGCGTTCCTGCTGAGGGTCCACCCTACGCCACTATTGATGATTTAAAAAATTGCGCGGGATTGGCGATGGGTAGTCCGACACGATTTGGCAATATGGCAGGTGCGTTAAAATATTTTCTGGATAGCACGGGCGCATTGTGGCAATCAGGCGCGTTGATTGATAAACCAGCGGCGTGTTTTACGTCAACGGCGAGTTTGCATGGTGGTCAAGAAACCACGGTGTTGAGTATGCAATTGCCGTTATTGCATCATGGGATGATTATCGTTGGCGTCCCCTATAGTGAAACAAATTTATTTACAACAACCGGTGGTGGCACGCCCTATGGTGCTAGTCACATGGCAGGGAGCAATAGCGATCAATCGTTAATTGAGGCTGAAAAAGTGATTTGTCGAACGATGGGGAAGCGGTTGGCAAATGTGGCGTTGAAGTTAATACAGGAATAATGCTTCGAACACACTTTCGCATTCGCTGTCGCTCGGCTTCTAAATCATATAGCGAGTAGTTATGGCAAGTGCAGCGTTTCTTTGTTTTGCATAACGCTTAAATCAATGGCAGTACCAGGCATGACCCCCAAAGAATATTACAACCAAGAACTCACCGCCGGTCGCATTCGACCTGACACTCATCAACTGCCCATCGTCGAAAAATTAGAAATGATTTTTCAAGAACTAAACAAGCGCGAAAAAAATAAAAGCTGGTTCGATCGTTTTCGAAAAAAACCCCCGATCAAAGGATTGTATTTATGGGGAAGTGTTGGCATCGGCAAAACGTTTTTGATGGATTGTTTTTATCACAGCCTATCAATTCCCAAATTACGTTTGCATTTTCATCAATTTTTATTGCGCATGCATGAAGAATTAAAAATGATTCAGGGTGAAAAAAATCCGCTGCAGGTAATCGCTAAAAAAATATCTCATGAAACCGACGTGATTTGTTTTGACGAATTCTTTGTATCAAATATTGCAGACGCTATGATTTTAAGTGAATTTTTTTCGCATCTGTTTGAAAATGGCGTGACGCTGATCACGAGCTCCAATATTCCACCGGATTTATTGTACAAAGAAGGTTTGCAGCGCGACAGATTTTTACCCGCTATCGAACTCATCAAAAAAAATACCGATGTCATTCATTTGCATTCTAAAATGGATTATCGCGAGCAACATATTCGGCAAAGTGGTGTCTTTTATACGCCACTGGATAAAACAGCAGAAAAAGAGATGGAAAATGCGTTTATCCATTTCTCTCATGCGCTTCCCATCACACATGATCCTGTCACGATTTATCAGCGTGATATACAGATTGTTAAGCAAGCTGGCTCAGTGATTTGGTTTGATTTTGAGGTTATTTGTGGCCGCCCCCGATCACAAAATGACTATCTTGCCATCACAAAAAATTATCACACCGTGATGATTCAAAACCTGCGGCAGATCCAATCGAATGAAAACGATCTTATTTTATCGTTTATTTATTTGGTGGACATTTTGTATGATGCGCATTGTCGATTGATTATCTCATCGGCAGTGCCGCTATCAAAAATTTACACTGGTACGCAACAACCTTTTCAACGCACACTCTCACGATTAACTGAAATGCAATCGGTAGACTATGTACACCCCGATTTGATTAAAAATGAACTGACGAATTTGTAATTTTTCTGTACGAAACGAACTGGTCAAATTTTTTATAAAAAAGTTAAATTATTTCTTGAGATCGAAAAAGTTGGTGATATAATGATCCACCATAAGGTATAAAAAAGTGAGAAAAAAACCTTGGACGGAGCAGTACTAACAATGAATAATCCAATCACAACATTGGCATCAGAGATGCCGAGTAATCACTCAATGAGTTTGCAAGAAAGCGTTAATCATACGTTGCAGCAGTATATTGCAAAACTCGATGGCCAAGCGCCTTCCAATTTGTATGAATTGGTATTAGCGGAAGTTGAAAAGCCATTGCTTGAAATGGTCTTAAAGCTCACCAATAACAATCAAAGCAAAGCAGCGATTGCGTTGGGATTGAGTCGTGGTACTTTACGCAAGAAAATGGCTATCTACGATTTGAATTAATCTTTCGCCCCCTTTTTTCAAAGGGGTCGGTTCGCGTTAAATTAATCTTTCACCCCCCCTTTTTTTCAAGGGGGTCAGTTCGCGTGAAATTAATCTTTCACCCCCTTTGAAAAAGGGGGTCGGTTCGCGTCAGCGAACCGGGGGGATTTTTTCTCAACTACCTCAACCATCTGCTGTACTGTATGGATATCATCCAACTCTGTCGTAGCTATATAAATTTTAAATGTTTCGTTCACAGCTGACAGAAAATCAATGGCATCTAGCGAATCCATATTTAAATCATTGTGAAAATGTGACTCTGGTTGAATTTTTGCAGCATCAATACTGAATCGCTCAACCAGAATATGTTTCACTTGCTCAAAAGTTTTGGACGGCATCACGAATTACTCGCAAGGTTAATTGGTTGATGGTCACTTGTCGCCGGGTGTGACTGAGACATCACCACCTCCAGCCTTCCCTCCAAGCTTATCGCCAGCCTTAGCCCCAGCATCCATTCCACCCTCGCCAAGCTTTCCGATCCCTTGACCCACTGAACCCGCGCCACTTGAAACAGCGCCTTTGACACCTTGTGCCATTTGACCATATTCTTCGCCGCTTGTTGGACCACCGATCCATGACATGATCTTATTGGGTAATTGATAGATTAATTTATAACATTGCTCAATCAATTCCATAGTCATCATCCCAAAAATAACCCAGACCATCACCATACTAATCAGGATAAGGAAAGGATTATTAAAAGCAGCACCGCCTTTATTCATTAAAGAAGCCAGGACTGTACCAAACCCAGTCGTGAGCATTTGAAATGCGGCAAATGAAACAATCATTGCTGCAATAAGGCCGATAATCATCAATGCAGGGCGCAGAAAAATACTTAAAAATAGCATTAACGCTTGTTCCGCCTTACCCATAAAATCATGGCCTTCTGGATGCGTCATACCTAAACAAACGATAGGTGCTGCGGCCATGCCTTCAATAACCAAGACAATCCACCCGACCGCCGCAAAAGTAAACACAATGAAGGGATAAAAGGGTACGTAATATGCCAAAATACAACCCGGCACCATTAAGGCCGCCGTTATAAGCATCATAATGCTCTTCGTCCACGCAAGGGCCGAACTCGCCATTGCTTTGGTGGGTAAAGTGGCTGAGCAAAAAGCCATGCTAGCCATCAGCCCTACCGAAAGACCGATCCCCGCCATCCACATGGCAACCACACCAGTCAGCAATCTATTACCAAAATGCATGAGTATCACAATTGGATTATATGTCCTATATGCATTGCTCCCTAAACCAAATCCACTGAAAACATGTACTGCGCTACCAGCCATTGCATTCGCAAAACTTGTTGTACTGGGAGCACCCCCCGCCGAACCTGTGACCGTATTTTGCTCTGCACCAATATACTGTGACCAATAAATATTCATGAGCGGTACATATCCCATAATATTCAATGCTGCGGTCGATAAAAATTGATTATTGTTCGGTGTGATGGATGGTTGCGGTCCCGAATAAACATTTGGAATCAAATTACTGATCGACTCCGCTTGCGCATTTTTATTCATTTGCTCGACTCTCCAATACCATGCGCCCGCCATAATCCAACCCTGCGCTCTAGATTTTTGAATAAAGGCATGTGTACTACTGCCATTCGTCATTAAATTTTGATAGGGCGTAATCAAATTGCCATAACCCAACATCGCCGAAAATACAGTTTTCGCGTTATTATTTAATAGGCTACACGCTGATGAACAAAGGTTGGAGTCCTCGCCTGAGGGACACGTTATTTCGCCTGAACTTGCATGTTGATCGCTGTTGGCACATAAAAAAGAACTTGTGCCTGCAGAGGGCGCCGAAAGATTAGCTGGAATACTCAGTTTAGAGCTCGAATCTTCGTAAGGATTATTTCTTTCAGAAGCATATACATACTCTCTTGCGGCAGGAAGCAGTGAAATCACCAACTGTTTCATCGCTGAATAACTGTATGCTGACAACACTTCTTGATCTTTATGTGAATTTAAGCCTTTTCCACTCTGCGCAGTTTCCTGGAAAGCGGTAACCGAGCCGCAATTTTGCGCAGTCCCAGCCGCAACTTCTGTTTGTGTATTACCAAGACCTGGAAAAAACACTTGTCCCGGCGTTTCAGTTGTTTTTGATGCTGTTGAAGGAAAATGAGGCGGTATAAAATAGGGCTGAAAATCGCCTGTTAATGCTGTGTTCACCGATGGATTATATTTCTTTTGCCAATCTGAACTGCTGGCATACATACAAACTTCATTTTGAAAAATTTGTGTCACAACAGGTAACTTTGGTGGCAATGTCCCGTTATTTGTTGCTCCAACAGCCGATGAAATAATATTTTGATCTGTGCCTAACGTGCTAGGTGGAATATATAATTGTCCGCCATATTGTAAATATTTTAGCGCGGCATCCCATGTTTGATCTGCTAGACCAACGCCCTCAATTACAACTTTCATGAAAATATCTTGCAAAAGGGAATAGCCGGTTGTAGCAGAAGGAATAACCAATGCAAAAGCACAGGCAATACGCAACAAAAGATGGTGTGTTTTGACTTGTTGTCCCGTAAAAGTCCCTTCGGTAGCAGCACGTAATACTGAGTTAAAAGTGATATAACCCAACCACAATGCAGCTGCTACTAAAACACCTTTATTGAAAATAGAAAACATTTTACCTAAGATTTGGCCACTACCACCTTCTAATACATTACCCACTGTGCCAAAAATTTGACTTAAGTAAGCAACAGAATAGTCTGTTTCAGGCGGTGCTAAATTCGCTGCGAATTGATGCACATGGCTCAACGCGTCAGTATTAGCAGCCATGGCAGATCCTGCGATCAATAACAATGTAATTGCAGTAAATATTCGATACAACATAAGCGCAACCTCAGTGTTTCTTCTTTGGATAAAAACTCAACATCCATTCTCGGAATGTGCAATCCAAACGTCTCTGTTTGAGTTGAAAGTAGAAAAAATTTTCACGAAATCCGTAGGCAAACATCAATACCGCCAACGATAACGAAACAAGACTCGACAAAATCATCAGCTTTGCCAGTAAAAAAATAGCCCAAGCAAAAGCAAATACACATAAAATCGCACAAATAATTGAGACAAAAAGATGCGACTTCATGCGCGCTTGAATATCATGCTCAGATAAACCATATCGCTTCACCGCCTCTTCAAAAGTTGTTTTGACAGGCGCTACAGCAGGTTCATTGAAATCTTTTACAAAAGAGCCAATCACTTTTGCTTGATCAGCTACTGAATCCCATGAAGACCATTTTTTGACATTACTATTATCTTTTGCTGTGTTTTTAAGATAGCTGCGAAGACCCATAATTTTGCTCTCGCCAAAATGAACAGTTAAGAACATAGTATCATCGAAACCTTAAGGCAACATTAAATTTTTTCGATCTGTCAAGTGGTCTTTTGCGCTTTTGCTTCTTTTAATGCTATCTTAAGGTTCTTATTATAAGCTAATCGAAATATTACTAATCGCTTTAGGAACATTATGCCTAATTTTAGTTACCAAGAAGTTCACCAATTTTGGCGAGACTACCAAGATCCCATGATTCATCGCGTCATCACTTTTATGGAAAGTGTTGAAGATTGGACGCTCGATGGTGATGCTGGCATAGAAACTGAGATGAAAGCATTGGGTGATGTTATGGAAGATATTGGCAACATCGAGCTTCAGCAAGAAACCGCGATGATCGAAGTGCTGGCACATATTAAAACCGGTCGCGGTCTCAGATTACTCATGTGTCTTGATATGGCCTATCCCGGCGCCGCCGCAAAAGTACTGATGAAAGCGGAAGAAATTACAAAATCACAAGCAGACAATGCCGGATTGTTTTTACGTCGCAATGTCGTGTTCGAACGATTACGATTATTGGGTCGCGTATTTGGCGAAGACCGTTTGAAATTAGTCACAAAAGCACTTGAGGAAAGTGGGCATGAATAAAAAAATAAACTTAGCGATCGCGTTGATTACAGCTGGTTTTGCAATGACAACATTTGCGGCAGAACCTGTGACACCAACGCCTACACCCACAGCACCTACAACAACAACGACAACAACATCAACAACGCCAGTGGTAACGGCGACGCCCACAACAACGGCATTGTCACACGAAACATTAGTCCAATGCGAAGCGTATTTAAGATCGCCCACTACCACCGTCACACCCAAACAAAAAGCAGCGCTTGATCAATGCGTAAAAAATGATGTCTGCGGAACCGGTGGTGAATTAACAAAAACAGTGCCTGATTGTGCGCTCAATTTAAATCGCTGGTTTTGGAGTTCTCCAACACCCAACAACACTCCTCTATCTAACACAACACCGAATACGCAAACGGAAACACCTGCTGTAAAAACAATGACGACCGTTGCGCCTGCCGCAACGCCTACACCTACGCCAGAAGTCGCAAAGCCAGAATCAGAACAAAACAATCAACAAAAGGATGAAAAATCCAGTATTAACTGGTTTTAAATTTTAATTTAATATCGAGGTTATTGTCATGAAAAAAGATTTTATCACCCTATTGATTGCAACAAGCGTAATCACTTTGACCACAGCAAACGCAGACTCAACACAACCAACGCTTTGTCCAATGCCAACACAATACTCAGCGCTCTGCTCCGGTGTAACATCAAATAATCCGCCAACACCTAACAATGTTAATACCATACCTGGCCTCGAAACCTATTTGGGGAATATGTATATTGCCAATTTAACAAACGAAATTTATCAAATCGATCCAACTATACCCAGCATTCAAGCAGCAAATATGGCGTCAGTTATAGCACCTGCCACCGTGAGAAAAAATGCACACACTGAAACTTCAGATAGTCTTGGCGATAATTTATTACAATTTCCCTATGCTTATCTGGGAAAACCAGGTTTATCTTTAGACGGTTCCAATCAAAACGCACTAAAGACTGCATCGGGAAAAGAATTTTTTGCACAATACTACAAAAACACTTCAGACGCAGCACTTGCTGCCATACCTGCCGACGATTCATTAAGCTATAGCAGCAGCACACCTTCACCAGCCGATCTTAATGGCACCCCTTCTTCGCAGCCAGCACTTAATAATGATTATTTTAACTTTGCCAATCTTATCGCGCCGACGGCATATTCAGCTTCACAAGAAAATGCCGCAAAACAATTTATCGTTTATGCAGCACAAAGTACCAAAAATTTTGCGCATGATATCCCCTTCAGTGAGTTAAAGGGCAATAAAACTTATTTAGACAAACTCAAAAATAGCTCGGCCTATCAAAAATTTGTCGTGACCATGCGCTCTTTACTCGCAATTCGTTCAGTGACAATCAATTCATTGAATCAATTAATTGCTGAACGCACACCCCTTAAAAACTTGGGCCAAAGCGCAGGATTACCATCCAATACCACTGGATATCCCGACGCAAGTCCCTTGCAAGTGGAAGCTTATCAAGCGAATCATCGGATTAGTGATCCGAATTGGTATACTCGCGTTGAAAATTCATCACCCGCGACTGTGCAACGCAATATTCTGATCGTGCTTGCAGAAATTGAGCATCAAAATTATGAAGCACATCTGGATAGTGAACGACTATTGGCAACAGTGGCAGCGGGCAATCTTCAAAACAATCTGACCAGCACTCAAAACTTGATGCTACAACAAAATATGGCTGTCACAAAAGCAATATGCGGATTATTGCCTGCAAGTGCGCAAGCGCAGTGTGAAAAATCGATGACGCCATCATCATAAATAATAATTAAACCGCCAGGTAATCACCCCCTTTTTTTTCAAAGGGGGTCTGTTTGCGCAGCAAGCCGGGGGGATTTTTACACCGACTCTTTCATCGCCTCAATCAATTTCGTCGTCGAAAATCCTTCAACCAACGGAATCGTTACCACCTGCCCACCCTTTTTTAAAACAACATCACTGCCCGCAATTTGATGAATCTGATAATCACCGCCTTTTACTAAAACATCGGGATTTACAGCTTCAATTAATCGCGCCGGTGTATTCTCAGAAAATGGCACCACCCAATCGACACAACCCAATGCAGATAAAACAGTCATGCGCGCCATCAGTGGATTTAACGGACGTTCATCGCCTTTATTCAGTGCGCGCACAGAAGCATCATCATTTACGGCGATAATGAGTCGCGACCCCAATGCTTTTGCTTTTGCCAAATAATCCACATGTCCTACATGCAATAAATCAAAACACCCATTGGTCATCACAATTTTTTCGCCGCGTTTTTTAGCTTCAGAAACAGCAAATAATAATTGTTGCTCATTCAAAATGCTGCCAGATAAATCAGGCAAATCATGAGATTTTGCAAGCGCCTGTTGCAAATCAGAAACACTCACTGCAGCAGTACCCAGCCGCCCCACCACAATGCCCGCTGCCATATTGGCCAATTCTATTGCGTCGATGGTTTTCATACCCGCTGCAATCCCAGCCGCTAAAACGGCAATCACGGTATCGCCTGCGCCTGTGACATCAAACACATCACGTGCCTTTGCGTGAAAATGCACGGGTTCACAGTGTGATTTAATGAATACCACGCCATCTTTTCCGAGCGTAATTAATAAACTTTCTATATTCACTTTATGCAGTAATTCAAGCGCTTTTTGCACGATATCATTCATGTCACGACAGGGTCCCACTACTGCTTCAAATTCTTTTAAATTCGGCGTTAATATCGTGGCACCCGCATAGCGTTCATAATTTTTATGTTTAGGATCAATTAATACAGGGACATTATTTTTTTTCGCGGCGCTAATTAAACGTTCCACATGACGCAATGCGCCTTTTGAATAATCAGATAACACAACCACATTCGCAGTTTTTAATTGTGCACAATAAGCTGTAAATAAAGCGTCATCATTAATTTCATCGTCATGTGATTTTTCAAAATCCATGCGAATTAATTGTTGATGACGGCCCAACACGCGCAATTTAGTAATAGTGTGGTAAGCGGATAACGGTAAAAATTCGCAGTGAATATTTGATTGTGCAAGACACTCTTTTAATTGCGCAGCTTCTGCATCCATACCTACCAAACCACACACCGTCACTTGTCCGCCAAGCATGGCAATATTTTTCGCCACATTAGCAGCGCCGCCCGCGCGGATTTCTGTGTTAGTCACATTCACAACCGGCACAGGCGCTTCAGGAGAAATGCGCGTCGCATCCCCATGAAAATAACGATCCAGCATCACATCGCCGTAGACAAGCACGTGGGTTTTTTCAAAAGCGGGCAATGTCATTTTTTGACTTGTCATTAGGGTTTTCCGTTCACATAATAGCTGTCGACATTATGCATTCACCGAGCACAAAATGAAACCATCTTTAAGCGTCATTATCATTACAAAAAACAGCGTAAAAACAATCAAAAAATGCCTCGATTCCGTACGTTTCGCCGATGAAGTGATTATTTTGGATTCAGGCAGTACAGATGAAACTGTATCGATCTGTCAGCAATATACAACTCACGTTTTTCAAACCGATTGGCCAGGATTTGGTCCACAAAAAAATCGCGCCTTAGAAAAAGCAACCGGTGATTGGGTTTTTTCAATCGACAGTGATGAATGGATAGATGATGCATTACGTGAAGAAATATTGCATGTCATGCAACATTCAACACAGCAAGTATTTATGATGCCGCGGTTAAATCAATATTGCGGACAATGGATTTATCATGGTGATGCCGGTAAAGACAAAGTCACGCGTTTATTTAAGCGCGGCGCTGCGCATTTCAGTGATGATAAAGTGCATGAAAGAATCATCACATCACATCCCGTCGAAAAATTAAAATCACGACTGCATCACAATACGTATGCATCACTTGAAGCATTGATTTCTCGCATGAACACTTATTCCACTTTATCTGCAGAAATGCGTTTTGCACGCGGCAAAAAAACCAATTTATTAAAAGCGATTATTTCTAGTTTCTGGATATTCACACGATCCTATTTTTTACGACGTGGTTTTTTAGATGGAAAAATGGGATTTATTGTGGCGATACATTGTGCGGAAAGTAGTTATTATCGGCATATTAAGCTGATGGCGTTGTGGCAAAGTTTTCGCATTCGCTCACGCGAAAGCTTCTAAGCTATATCACTGGCGCAAACTGTCAGCGAGTACGTACTAGTGACATAGTTTAGAAGCACTTGCGTTAGCAAGCGCGATGATAATATCACTGATGTTCTTCTTACTTTCGCACTCACTTACGTTAGCAAGCGCGAACTTTAACACGTAAAACCCGGAATACACCCATACCCCACAAAATGCACCCTCTCACCCCGATGTGGCAAAATAAAATCAAACACGCTCACACCCCACATTTCCTTGTCTTTGTAAATTCCGCCATCACTCGATCCAAACATCAACGGTTCATTATTTTTATTTTCACCCAAATACATCATGACGTGCGTAATGGGTGGTTTGCGGTGCGTGAAATAGGTACCCGTCCAAAATAATAAATCACCCGGTCTTAAATCTCGAAATTGATATGAATGAAAATTGTAACTTGTGACATGATGCATTTTTCCTGCATGCAACAACCAAAAATACATTTCATAAGAATCTCTCGGAACGTAAACATTTTTAATTTGTTTTAACAAATAATAAATCACACCCGAACAATCCATGCCGCCAAATTTGGGATTATCAGATCCGAAACGATACGTCAGATGTTTTTTGGATAAGTGCATTGCGCTGACAATCACTTTCCTCACATTCGCAGGATAATGTCTATAATTCGCCAGATGTGACACGGGAACAGATCGTGTTACTGCAGGATGATGTCCAGGTCGAAAAGAACATGCAGTGTTAAAAAGCGAAAATAATAAAATACAAAAAACGAAAATAATTCGAAACATGATGTGTTAATGCCTTATTCTGAAATATAACTCAATACCTTTCCTGGCAGTAACAACTCCATACAGTGATGATGTTTTAACGGACACTCGCGTTGACGACAAGGTTGACACGATAAATTCAACGATACTATTTTTGATTTATCTGTTAACGGCGGCGCAAATTCCGGAGAAGTTGAACCATACACCGCAATCACAAAACAGCCTGCTGCCGCAGCAATATGCATTAATCCAGAATCATTAGCAACAACAACTTTCGCTAATGACAATAAATCAATCGCTTCAGAAAGTGTTGTTTTCCCAACCAAATTAACACATTGATTATTGCTGAGCGTTTGGATTTCTTGCGCAACAGCAGCATCATTCGGTGATCCGAAAATCCACACCGCCCATCCGTCAATTATTTTTTGATTCGCAACTGCGGCATAATGCTTTGTTGGCCATCGTTTTGCAGATCCAAATTCTGCGCCGGGACATAATGCTAAAATCGGTTGGTCAGATAATAAAATGCCGTGTTTTTCTGCGGTATTTTTCGCATTGTCACTGTCAATATGTAATTGTGGAACAGGTAAATTCGCTGGCAAAATTGTATCACGCGGAAATGCAAGCGCTGCATAACGTTGCACCATTTGCGGCAAAACTTTTTTATTCAAATAACGAACGTCGTTTATAAAACCAAAACGATATTCGCCTCGCCATCCTGTGCGTTTTGGAATGCCTGCAAAATAAGGAATTAACGCGGATTTTAATGAGTTTGGTAACACAATCGCTTGATTATATTTTTCATCACGCAATTGTTTTGCAAAGCGATAACGTGCGCGTAATTGCAATTGTCCATGCCCAAACGGTAAAACAATACTTTTTTTAATTTCGGGAAATCGAGATAATAATGGCTGGCTCCATGCGGGCGCAAGTACATGCAATTCACAATCCGGATTTTGTTGACGCAGCAATTGAAACAATGTTTGCGCCATCATCATATCGCCGACCCAAGAAGGGCCAACGATGAGAATTTTATTTTTCAAGATGGTATTCCGTTTCGCAATACGGGCACACAACGCTATCAGTAACTTCAATATCTAGATACACGCGCGGATGACCGTCCCATAAACGCTCATCGGGCATTGGACAACAGAGCGTCAAATCTTTCTGCGTAATTATTCTTTGTTTTTTTGTACACGCTTTATTACTCAAATCAATCTCCAATCTTTTTTTCGGAGTGAGAGGATTCGAACCTCCGGCCCCTACGTCCCGAACGTAGTGCTCTACCAGGCTGAGCTACACTCCGTAGAGACGCGATTCATCGCGTCTCAAATCTACGACTAACTTCACGGCTGTTTATATATCTGAGACGCGATGAATCGGCGTCTCTACGACTTAATAATTTCTATTCACAGCGAATGTTATCAAATCTCTCATCGCATTTCGATATACAGAATCCGGCACATTTTGCAGCGCCTGATTGGCTAATTGTGCATATGCCATCGCTTTATGTCGTGTTAATTGAAATGCATTTGTTTCTTTTAAAATCGATAATATTTCAGGTAATACATTCACATCACCCTTTTTAATGGCATCGCGAATAAATAAAGATTGCTCAGGTGTTGCATTTTTTATCGCATAAATCAGCGGTAATGTTGCTTTCCCATCACGCAAATCATCGCCAATATTTTTTCCTGTAATATCTGAACTGGTTTCATAATCCAATAAATCATCAATGATTTGAAATGTGATCCCTAAATACAATCCATAATCAGATAATGCTTTTTGATCTTGAATTCCCGCATTTTCGAGTAGCGCACCGATTTTGGCAGCCGCTGAAAATAACGCGGCGGTTTTTTGTGTAATCACTTGGAAATAATTTTCTTCGGATAAATCAGCATCATGTTGATTCATTAATTGCATGACCTCGCCTTCTGCGATGGCATTCGTCGTTTCTGATAATACCTGCATAATTTGCGCATGATGATGTCGCGCCAGAATTTGAAATGCGCGCGAATATAAAAAATCACCGACCAAAACGCTTGCTGCATTTCCCCATATCGCATTGGCAGTGTCTTCACCGCGTCGCAACAAGGAATGATCAACCACATCATCATGTAATAACGTAGCGGTATGCACAAATTCAAGCACAATGGCGAGATCAAAATGCCTTTTTTCTAGGGGTTTTTGATTTGAAAATGCATGCGCTGCGAGAATAACCAGCATCGGCCGCAATCGCTTACCGGTCGTTTTAAAAATATGATGTGTTATTTCGCGCGTTAATGGCACGCTCGAGGATAATTCTTCATGGATCAAATGGTCAATTGCGCGAAGATCATCAGCCACGAGCGCACGAATACGCTGCAGGATTTCCGCTGTATTTTCAGTTATTTCAGAAAGTATTTGCATGCGGCTATGCTAGGAGGTGAAGTATGCTGTGTCAAGGTTTCAGTAATTCCGCACTTACAACGACGATCTACGGAAGCACACCCGGGGCAAGGTGTGCGTTTTGCAGTAAGCCAAACACCTAACTACATCCAAACTACTTGCGGGCTTTGAATATTTTGCCTACAATGGCCCCTCTTTTACAAAGAACAATGAAGGTTAGAATCATGTACGCGATCATAGAAACAGGCGGTAAACAGTACCGTGTCGCACAAGGACAAGTACTTAAAATTGAAAAATTAGAAGCAGACGCAGGTCACACAGTGAACTTCGATCGCGTATTAATGGTTGGTGAAGGCGAACAGATTAAATTTGGCGCGCCAATGATTGAAGGCGCAAAAGTCGAAGCTGAAGTGTTAATGCATGGTCGTGCTGACAAAATTCACATCATCAAGTTCAGACGTCGCAAGCACCACATGAAACGTGCGGGTCATCGTCAGTATTATACTCAAGTAAAAATTACCAAAATAGGGGCTTAAACGATGGCACATAAGAAAGCGGGTGGTAGCACGCGTAACGGACGCGACTCGAACCCCAAATATTTAGGCGTAAAAAAATTCGGTAATGAACACGTGATCGCGGGTAATATTATTATTCGTCAACGTGGCACGAACTGTCATCCTGGAAAAGGCGTTGGCATGGGTCGTGATCATACATTGTATGCATTGGTTGATGGTCAAGTGTGCTTTTCAGTAAAAGGTCCTTATCGTCGCAAAACAGTTTCGGTTATCACAGCGTAAAGACGCGATTTATCGCGTCTTTTTCATAGACACTCATGAAATTTATCGATCAAGTTATCATCGAAGTCGTCGCCGGCAACGGCGGTCACGGCTGTATGAGTTTTCGTCGTGAAAAATTCATCCCTTTTGGCGGTCCTGATGGCGGTGATGGTGGTGATGGCGCCAGTATTTACTTCGAAGCATCTGAATCACTCAACACCCTAATCGATTTACGTTATCAACGCTTATACCGCGCAAAAAGCGGTCAATGCGGTATGGGCGCCATGCGCACGGGCAAAAGCGGCGAAGACATGATCATCGCTGTACCTGTTGGAACGATGGTTTATGATGCGGACACCTTAGAATTTATCGGTGATTTAACCAAGCCCGGTGATCGTCTTTGTGTTGCAAAAGGTGGTTTTCATGGCTTAGGCAACACGCGATTCAAAAGCAGCACCAATCGCGCACCTCGCCAAACCTCCAAAGGCAGCGCCGGCGAAGAACGTCGCTTGAAATGCGAACTCAAAGTATTGGCCGATGTCGGCATGCTGGGTTTGCCGAATGCAGGTAAATCAACGTTGGTTCGTGCCGTCTCCAACGCAACACCGAAAGTCGCTGACTATCCTTTCACCACTATTCGCCCCCATCTGGGTGTGGTACGTGTTGATGATTTGCAAAGTTTTGTGGTTGCTGACATTCCCGGCTTAATCGAAGGTGCCAGCGAAGGCGTTGGTCTTGGTCATCGTTTTTTAAAACATTTAAGCCGCACAGCCGCATTATGGCATGTCGTGGATATCAGCGAACCCGATGAATCGGTGTTACTGCATAACATCAAAACGATTGAATCTGAATTAGCACAATTTGACCCTGAGTTATTAGAAAAACCACGTTGGCTGGTATTTAATAAAATTGATGCACTGCCTGCTGATGAAATATCAGATCGTGTAGCGCGTATTGTTGAAAAACTAGAATGGGTTGGCCCTGTCTTTGCCATATCAGCAATCGCATCGGATGGCACGCAGGCGTTGTGTCAAAGCATGATGAATTATCTGATAGAGTCAGAAACCGAGCGTTAGCGAGCGTGAAAACCTCCGCAAATCGTGCACCTAATCGTCAGCCCTAAGGATGAGGCTGACGACTTAAGTACGTAGGCACGGAGGTTTTCACGCTCGCTAACGCTCGGTTTCTGAATCGCTCGACTGAATCACTCGGTTTCTATCCCGCAACGTCTTGGGCAATGCAAACGTAATATTTTCTTCCGTGCCTGGCAACTCAGAAACAACATCCGCACCCCAATTTTTTAACTGAAGAATAACTTCCTGCACCAAATCTTCCGGCGCCGATGCACCAGCGGTAACACCAACAACTTCCACACCATCAAACCATGATCGTTGCATCTCATTAGGATCATCCAATAAATACGATCGACAACCCAAACGCTCCGCCAATTCTTTCAAACGATTGGAATTCGAACTTTCAATCGATCCCACCACAATCATCACCTGACATAATTTTGCAAGCTCGCTAACTGCAGTTTGACGATTCGTAGTGGCATAACAAATATCGTCTTTTTTAGGACACGTCATTTTGGGAAATTTTGTTTTTAATGCAGAAATAATTTCAACCGTATCATTCACAGACAATGTGGTTTGTGTCACATATGCACAGTGATCCGGATTTTTTAATTTTAAGGCAAATACATCGTCAACGGTTTGAATTAAATAAATACCGGCATCGGCATTATGATACTGCCCCATCGTTCCTTCGACTTCAGGATGCCCTGCATGACCAATCAAAATACATTCGATATTTTTTTTAGCATAACGCGCTACTTCCATATGTACTTTTGTAACAAGCGGACAAGTAGCATCAAATAAATTAAATTTTCTTTGCTGCGCTAATTGTCGAACTTCTTGTGACACGCCATGCGCACTAAAAATCAGCGTAGCGCCTTCAGGCACTTCACTAATATCATCGAGAAAAATAGCGCCTTTTGCTTTTAATCCTTCAACTACAGGACGATTGTGCACCACTTCGTGACGCACATAAATCGGCGCACCCAATTGATCTAATGCACGCTCAACAATTTCGATCGCACGATCAACGCCGGCACAAAAACCCCGAGGATTAGCTAGTAAAACCTTCATACAATAATCTCAAAATTAACCACGTTGCGCCGACAGAAACAGCAGAATCTGCAATATTAAAAGTGGCAAAATGCCAGTTTCCCAGATGAAAATCAATAAAATCGGTCACATAACCAAAACGTACACGATCGATTAAATTACCCAATGCGCCACCCAATACCAAACTTACGGGCAATGCCGTCATCCATGCGGCGCGCGGTAAACGACATAACCAAATAACCAATATCAAAGATACCGTGAGAGAAATACCTGATAATAAATATACTTGCCATCCATTCGAGCTCCCCAAAAAACTAAAAGCAGCGCCAGAATTAAATCGCAAAATAAAATTTAAAAAAGGAAGTACATGAACAACAGTTTGTTCTGTAAATTTTTTTAAAACAATATATTTCGTGAGTTGATCGCAAGCAATAATAAACAGGCTTAAAAAAATCCATGTCCATGCTTTTTTATTTGTTTTCATAAGTCTTCTCCCAACAACTGCAAATGATTTGTTTTACTGATAACACTTTTTTTCAATTCTTTTTCCGTATCTTTTCTCGCATTACCAGCAACATTTCCGCCGCGACGCGCAACGATTTTATGCGCAGGCATTAGCAACGGTTTCTCTTGTTTTGAAATCTCAGTAGTCACCTTCTCACCTAACATCGTAAAAATCAATTCTAAATCCGTCATATGATCGCGCAAATTTTCTTTTGATTGCTCTGGTAAATTTTTAAAATTTTTGTATTCGACGGGTGTCATTCCAAAAGTGGCTTTTGAAATTTCTGCCGTTAAAATCGCATAATCACGATCATTTGAAATACCGCGTTCTTTCCATTCGTCAGTTAAATTTTGTCGAATTGCAATTCCGCGCAATCGTTTATCAATCCATTCTTTCGAAAATCCTTTTAGTTCATACATTTTTTTCATGCGTTCTTGCGCAAGTTCAGGATTTTCAATTTCTAAAATCCGCTCATAACCGACTTTTGCTAACCACAACTTAAAGGGTTCTGCTTTTGGCGATGGAATCGATTGAATGATGCGTAATAAATTTTCCGTATTGGCGCAATTTATTTTTTGCGCGCCGCCCAATGTTTCAATTGAAAATGTTTTAATTATTCTTTTCCAACGTTTGGCTAATTCACCATCACGACGACGAATATCTTTGAGATAACCATCCGGCTGTGGAGAATCCGTTAATGCAGCAACCACATCCACAACGGCAAACCACCATTCTTTTTTATGCCATGCACGACGAATCTCTTTTTCTTTAAACAAGATGACAGCGGTTTCTTGGGTCATAAAAAGTCCTCAATTTGAAAAAATCCACGGTATCACACCCGTAAAACAACCGAAATACCGTGTTTTTTCAATGGATTAAGTCAAAGGGGGGGGGCAAATTGCCCCCCCCCCCTTTGACATATCCAATTGATTTAAAACAATTTTTCAAGCAAAAAACCGTTTTTCGCCTTCATTCCCGAGATTGTCGATGCAGCGTTCACACAATGTTTCGTGCGCTTTATGGGTACCGACATCCTCACGACGCTGCCAGCAACGCGCGCATTTGGCATGCGTTGAAACAACCACGTCAATTTTCAATTCAGATGCAGAATGATCATTGATTAATTTTGCTTCCGATACAATTAACAAAAACCGCAACTCGTCTTTTAACACAGACAATTTTTCATGCGTTCTGCCTGAGGCATGCAGAATAATTTCTGCATCTAATGCAGAACCAATTTTTCCTTCGGCGCGATAGACTTCCAATACTTTATTCACATCATCACGCACTTTCATCAGCCACTGCCAATCAAATTGATTGTCTTCTTTTAATTTTGGAAAATCGGTAAACCACGCATTCAGAAATATGGATTTATCTCGATTGCCAGGCATACACTGCCAAATTTCATCGGCTGTAAAACTCATGATAGGCGCAAGCCAACGCACCATCGCTTCACACAAATAAAACATCGCCGTTTGCGATGAGCGTCGCGCAATGCCTTTTTTTGCCGCAGTATATTGACGGTCTTTAATCACGTCCAAATAAAAACTGCCTAATTCCACAGTGCAAAAATTTAAAATCAAATGATAGATCGCTGAAAATTGATAAGCATTGTACGCATCAATAATTTCTTTTTGTAATTTCTCCACACGCGCAATTAACCACGCATCGAGTGCAACCAAATGATTGACATCTATCAAATCTGTTTCCGGATTAAAATCTGATAAATTCGATAATAAAAAACGCATCGTGTTTCGAATGCGACGATAAGCATCCGACGAACGTTTTAAAATTTCATCAGAAATACTAATATCATCCGTATAATCCGTTGCCATCGCCCATAAGCGCAATACATCAGCACCATAATTTTTCACAATATCTGCGGGTGAAATGGTGTTGCCGATTGATTTCGACATTTTGCGACCTTGCGCATCCACAACATAACCATGCGTTAATACCGATTTATAAGGCGCATTTTCACGCATTGCCACAGCAGTTAATAATGACGTATGAAACCATCCACGGTGTTGATCAGAACCTTCTAAATATAAATCCGCGGGTTCTTTTAATTCAGGGCGTTTTTCTAATACACAAAAATGCGACACACCGGAATCAAACCACACGTCTAACACATCGGTAATTTTATCGTAATCACTTCCATCGGTAATTAATGTATTAATATCGCAATCGTGCCATGCATCGATGCCACTTTTTTCAATTAAAACCGCCGCTTTTTCCATGACTGATAAAGTATCGGGATGCAATTCACCCGTATTTTTATGCACTAAAAGCGTAATCGGAATGCCCCACGCCCGTTGCCGTGAAATACACCAATCCGGACGCGCTTCAATCATTTTTGTGATGCGTTGCTCACCCCAATTCGGAATCCATTGCACGCTCGGAATGGTTTTCAAAACATTCTCGCGCAGATTCTTTTGCGTCATGCTGATAAACCATTGTGGCGTCGCCCTGAAAATTAAAGGCGTTTTGTGTCGCCAGCAATGCGCATAACTATGCGTGATATTTTCATGATGCAATAAATGTCCTGATTGTTTTAATAACTCGATGATGGGTTCATTGGCTTTAAAGACATGTAATCCAGCAAAATGAGGGACTTCATCGATAAAACAACTTTGTGCATTCACTGGATTACGCATCGGTAAATTGTATTTAGTACCAATCACGTAATCATCTTGTCCGTGTGCGGGTGCAGTATGAACAGCACCGGTTCCTGCTTCCGTTGTCACATGATCGCCTAAAATAATGGGCACTTGTCGATCTAAAAATGGATGTTGTACTAATAATTTTTCCAGGTTTTTACCAAGCGTTTTTCCAAGGATTTTGTAATCAGAAATACCGTAACGCGACATCACCGTTTCTAATAAATCTTCGGCGAGAATTAAATATTTTTGAGACGCGATAAATATAGTCTCTACGAGAACATAATTAAATTCAGGATGAACAGATATTGCTTCATTCGCAGGCAAAGTCCAAGGCGTTGTTGTCCAAATTACCGCGGAAACGCGACTGATCGCGTCACCTGTGCATGAAAATAACGATAAGCATTTTTTAACATCAACCACATCAAACGCCACATCAATCGCCGGCGATGTTTTTTCTTTATACTCTACTTCTGCTTCTGCTAATGCAGAGCCACAAGCTGTACACCAATGCACCGGTTTTTGCCCACGATGCAAATGACCATTCGCCACTATTTTTGCGAGCGCACGTACAGCATTCGCCTCATAACTGTGTTGCATCGTTAAATACGGGTTTTTCCAATCACCCAACACACCGAGTCTTTCAAAATCTTCTTTTTGACACGCGACTTGCGTGGTTGCATATTCTCGACACGCTGCACGAAATTCTTTGGCAGTTAATTTATCCCCTGCTTTTCCCTGTTTTTTTTCAACATTTAATTCGATCGGCAAGCCATGACAATCCCAACCCGGCACATAGGGCGCATCAAAACCGCTGAGCGTTTTGGATTTAATCACGATATCTTTTAAAGTTTTATTGAGCGCAGTGCCCATATGAATATTGGCATTTGCATATGGGGGACCATCATGCAAAATAAATTGCGGTTTTCCAGCCATTTTTTGACGAATCAAATTGTACAGATCGATCGTTTGCCAATGCGATAACATCTGCGGTTCGCGTTTTGGCAAATCCGCTTTCATAGCAAAATCAGTTTTGGGAAGATTCAGTGTGTCTTTGTAATCGGTCATATTTTTTGACTCTTTTTCGCTGGAAATTGAGCCAAAAACTATATCATCAGACTGAACCTCGCGCTATATATTCAGAAACCGAGCGAAAGCGTCTGTGAATCCTTATTCTTATACCCCATGCGGTTGTATCCAGCCCATATAATTCGCTAAAAACAAAAACGCAAATAACAATATTGCGAGAATAATGCGCCAAGTCAATGCTTTTGCCAGCATTGGTCCACGCGCACGGGTTAAATAAAACGCGCCACTACCCAAACAATACAAAATCATTACAAATGCTACGGTAATCAATATTCTTGCAAGCATTTTATTCCCTTTTAATGATGATAGACCGATAGCCTTGAAATTGGTGCAGGATGTCTATTGTCACCAGTAGGCGGCGCCACTTTAAATAAAGTTGAGTGTTGTCCCGTTGGTGCTCTTCGAGACGTTGTTGGTATTTTATAAGGGGGATCTGCATAGGGTGATCTTTTGGGTGCCAAACTCGTTTGAAGCGTTGCTAACTCACCTTCAGCTCTTTTTGCGCGTGCCTCAGCGGCAGCAATCTGACTTCTAAGCACACTCATTTCTCCAATCGCTCTATCTTCCCTAAGAGCAACTACTTTTTTGTGCAGCACTTCGATAACGCGTTCTTTTTCTTCCAACGCTGATGCAGCTGTTTCATATTTCTTCCACGTGTCTTGCAAAATACGCTTAAAATTGGTGACAAGTTCAGCACGATCAGTCGACTCTTGTTGACGTGATTTTTCTAGTGTACGCACTCTTTCAAGCAATTCATTTCTCTCGTCGCGTACAGCGACTAATTGCTCACGTACAGCGACTACTTGCTCGCGTGCCTCATCTAATTGACGAGAAACCAGTTTGTACTGATCATGCGATACGTTTAATAATCGCTCTATTTCTCCCGATGAGCGTCTTCTGTTTTTTAATCCGGTTGCTCTTGGACTAATCTCATCAGAAGGATCTTTTTTTAATTCATCTCTACTCATAATCATTTCTCTTCTTATTAAATATTTCTGGGTGATTCCGAATCACTCTGCGAGTTTTGCGAGCTTCTGGTTGCTTTAACTCTTTCTCGAAATAAACTAGACAGTTTCGCTGGCACGGTTCTCGCAGCGGTCCCTAAGCGCGGTGTGTCAATAATGGGTTGCATTGTCCTTTCCATAAGCGTTATTTTTCTTTCTAGCAATCTTATTTTTCCTTCTAACTCACTTTCTCTTGTATGACTTCGTCGCATCAAGTCGAAATATTTTTCTTTCCATCTTTTCGCTTCATCTTTGAAAGCAGTCACTGTGCGTTGATGTGCTATCACCATGTTTTCATGTTGTTCAATCAGACGTTGATGTGGCTGGCTGAAATGGGCAATCCGTTCCTTTTGCCTCTGAATTTCCCGCCGCAACTTTATATTATCATCACTTAACTGTTGTTCTTTTTCCGCCAATATTTTTTTTTGTTCAACATATTCAATGAAACCCAACGAGGACGCGGAACTGTCTTCAGATAAAATCCTTGAGCTTCCTGGTGGTAAATCATCGTCGTCTCTACTCATTGTCATCCCTCTTGAATATATTTGACGTAAAATATTTTTTCGCTATCTCAACATCTTTTTCAATTTGCGTGATTAATTTTGACACGGAATCAAAATACACTTCGTCACGAATTTTTTCTAAAAATTCCACTGTAATTTTTTGACCATAAATAACTTCATCAAAATCAAATAAAAAAACTTCCAGTATTATTTTTTTACCATCAAACGTCGGGCGATATCCCACGCTTGCAACACCTGGTAATATTTTATTTTTTAATCCATGGACGCGCACCACAAATATTCCCATCAATGGTACTTGTTTGCGATGCAAATGAATATTGGCTGTTGGAAAACCCAGGGTACGGCCAATTTGATCGCCATAAGCAACACGACCCGTTAAGCAAAACGAATGGTTCGTTAATTCAGAAACCATCTTAAAATTGCCTTCATGCAACGCATCTCGAACACGTGAGCTGCTAATGCGATCACCGCGAACCATCGATTGCGAAATGGCTTCAACGTCAAAACCATAGTTTTTTCCGAGTGTTTTTAATAATGTGACATCGCCCAAACGCTTTGCACCAAAACGAAAATTATCTCCGATAATTATTTTTTTAACACCCAGTTGATCGACCAATACCTTTTTTACAAAATCTTCTGCAGATAATTGTGCAAGCTGTTTGTTAAATTTCAAACAGTAAAAATAATCAATGCCATAGGTTTTGATAAAATGCCATTTTTCAGAAAAACGCATTAATCGTGGCGCAGGAGATATGGGTGAAAAAAATTCGGTCGGATGCGGCTCGAAAGTTAATAATACAGACGGTAGTTTTAAATCATGTGATGATTGAATTAATGTTTCAATTAAGCGCTGATGACCACAATGCACACCATCGAAATTGCCGATGGTGATAACCGATTGTAGTTTTTGCTGGAAAGGATCACGGATTAATTTCATCATTCAACACGGCGACCTAAAATGTTTTAAACGCACACCCATCACGCTCAGCAATAAGAAATAACAACCGACGCCCGCACTCAAGATCATCACCAAATGCCAAATACGCGTAAAAATAGGCCATGTTAACCAAGGCGTTAATGATCCCGCAAGAAAATAAATAAGCAGTGACATAGCACCATTGGCAATCAGCAATTGTATGATTGTTTTTTTCCATGCATGTGATGGTATAAAAATTTTTTCGCGCATTAATATAATCCACAACATTCCCGCATTCGCAGTAGATGATAACGACGTAGACAACGCTAATCCCGCATGTTTCAAAGGAAAAATCAGTATCGCATTTAAAATTAAATTCACACCGAGTGCAATCGCCGCAATTTTTACTGGCGTGCGAATATTTTGACGTGAATAAAAAGCCGATGCGAGAATTTTAATAAGCATAAATGCGGGCAAACCCACCGCAAAAGCACTCAAACTTTTTGCCGTCATAATCACATCAAAACTATTAAATTTTCCGTAATGAATCAGCGTGGATAAAATGGGGCCTGCTAAAATAAATAACCCCACCGCACAAGGCAATCCAATGTAAAGCGTACAACGCAAAGCCCAATCCAATGTATCTGAAAATACTTTTTCGTCTTTTTCAGCATGATTTTTCGATAAATATGGCATGACGACCGTTGCGAGCGCAACACCGATAATACCTAACGGAAAATAAATTAAACGATCCGAATAATACAGCCACGAAATACTGCCACGCTGCAAAAATGACGCAAATACATTATCAACCAACAAACTGATTTGCGCGACAGACACACCAAATAAAGCGGGCAACATGCGTTTCATCACACGCATAACGCCGGGATCACGAAATCCTATTTTAAATTTCGGCATCAAATGAATGGCTTTTAAAAAAGGCATTTGGATCAGTAATTGCGCCAATCCACCCAGAATCACACCCCACGCTAATACATAAATCGGTTTTGCTGCATGGGGCGCCCACAATAATGCAACGCCAATTAATGCGATATTTAATAATATCGGCGTGAACGCAGGCGATGCAAAAACGCCATATGTATTCAATATGGCGCCTGCAAATGCAGTGAGCACGATTAGTAATAAATAGGGAAACATGATGCGCACCATGTGCTCTGCCACATGAAAACGCGCGGGATCATGCAAAAATCCGGGTGCAAAAATCATAATTAACAAGGGCGCAAAAATTTCAGCAATCAGCACAACACCAGCGACAGTGAATGACAGCGTCCCACCCACACGATCCACAAAAGCTTGTGTTTGTGCTGGTGATTGCGTGATACGTTGTTCCGCTAAAATAGGCACAAACGCTTGTGCAAAAGCACCTTCGCCAAATAAGCGTCGCAAAAAATTCGGGAGTCGAAATGCAACTACGAAAGCATCAAATAGACCGCCCGCGCCAAAAATATTCGCCAAAATAATATCGCGTGCAAATCCCATAATGCGTGATAATAGGGTAAAAAATGCAACGGTTGAGGTTGAGCGTACCAATTTTTGAGTCATGACGATCCTTCATGCTGATCTGATGTGGCGATATTATACTCATTATGCTTAAAGATGAAGATGCGAAAGTGTACTTATGGTCGCTTGTTCGATATGACAGGCATCATTGGCGAGCTGCTCGTGGTTTACTTGGACGTATCATTTTTCACCCTCGCGGAGGGGGCAGAGAAATTTTTTGTTGGCACGACTGCGCTCGGGAGAAAAAAGACACATCCAAGTTCCCACTCGCTATCAAGTTCATATTGTTTTGCAGTCATATCGAACTTGCTGTTTCAAAGTTCACATCAGTATTTCCGTAGGTAGAGATTGACAATGGGCCTATAACCCGGCAAAATTTCGCCTCTTTCAGATCATTATTAGTTGGAGCTACCCTTGGCAAACACAGCACAAGCAAAGAAACGCGCAAAACAAGCCGTTGTAAGACGCGAACGTAATTTCAGTCAGAAATCAGCAATGCGTACAGCGATCAAAAAAACATTGAAGGCAGTTCAAGGCAGCGATAAAGCCCTTGCAGCAGCATCACTCAAAGAAGTAGGCATTCTGGTAGATAGAGCAGTGAATAAAAATTTGATTCACGCAAACAAAGCTGCGCGCTTAAAAAGTCGTCTCAATGCTCGATTAAAGGCACTTGCGTAAATCCCATGGCGCTTTCGTAGAGACGCGATGCACCAGCGTCTCTACAAATGATCAGAATCCTCTTTGCTCAACCCTTCCGCCTCAACAATATGTCGCAATTTCTTCAATCCCGCCAGTTGCAATTGACGCACACGTTCTCGCGTTAAACCCACAGCAACACCCACTTCTTCCAATGTTCCGCGATCATGTCCCTGCAATCCAAACCGACGAATAATCACTTCGCGCTCACGATCACTCAACAAATGAAGCCATTTCGTGATATGTATCTCCAAATCTTCTTGCTGTACCAAATGCATAGGATCAATATTATGTTCATCAGAAATCACATCGACCAATGTTTTTTGACTGTCTTGCATGATAGGCGTATCAATTGAAATGGTATCTGGCGCTAATGATAAAATTTCACGAATTTCTGTAACGGGTTTATCAATCCGATCCGCAATTTCTTCTGGCGTCGCCTTATGATCCAACTCTAATGATAATTTTTTTCCAGCGCGCAAATAAATATTTAATTCTTTTATCACGTGGATTGGCAAACGCACCGTGCGACTTTGATTCATGATAGCGCGCTCAATGGTTTGACGAATCCACCATGTAGCATAGGTTGAAAATCGAAATCCACGCTCAGGATCAAATTTTTCAACGGCTGTCATTAATCCCAAATTACCCTCTTCAATCAAATCTAAAAAAGCCAATCCACGATGACAATAATGACGCGCAATTTTCACCACCAACCGCAAATTACTTTCAATCATTTTGATACGCGCGGCTTTTTTCCCTTTTTTGACTTCTCGCGCAACGCGCAATTCTTCAGTCGCTGAAAGCAAGGGTTTAAAACCCAATTCGCGTAAATAAATATGTGTAGGATCTCGCGTTTCCCAAGCATCATTTTCGATAGACGTGTCTGATGGTTCCGCGCAAATTTCCACAGGTATTTGCGCATCAATCTTTTTTTTAATGTCAGAAACGTTTTTCTTTTTCACGCTTTTAAAACCTTATCGTGTTTTGTCCTGAAAAGTATTAGTACTTTTTTTGAACACATTACTAGATTACCACAGGGATACCTCTACTCCCACTACTACTACGCCTTCAATCGCTTCACCCAACTTGATAGCACATCGAATGCTTCATAATGTGTTAAATCAACACGTAAGGGCGTAACAGACACCGTGCCTTGTCTAACCGCATAAAAATCCGTACCAATACCTGCATCTTGCTCAGCGCCCGGCGGACCTACCCAATACACATGATGCCCCCGAGGATCAATTTGCTTGATGGTAGGCGCCGCGCGATGGCGAGTACCTAACCGCGTTACTTCATAGCCTTGCAATTCATTAAATGGCACATCCGGCACATTCACATTTAAAATCGTCGCTGCCGGCAATGGTTCACGCAAAATATGCTGAATCAATTCACACGCCACTTGAGCCGCCGTTTCATAATGCTGATCACCCGCCAAAGACATCGCAATCGCAGGTAACCCTAAAAAACGTCCTTCCATTGCTGCTGCCACGGTGCCGGAATACCACACATCGTCTCCCAAATTAGAACCTGCGTTCACGCCTGTCACAACCATATTGGGCATTGTCGTTAATAAACCGGTAATCGCAACGTGCACGCAATCAGTCGGCGTGCCTTCAACGCTGACAAAACCATTCTCCAGTGTTTTCAAGTGCAAAGGCGCGGTTAAGGTCAGTGAGTTACTCGCGCCACTTCGATTGCGATCCGGCGCTACCACATCCACTGTTGCAATTTTCTTGATGGCTTCCACTAAGGTCACTATCCCTTTTGCATAAACACCATCATCGTTTGAAATTAAGACGCGCAACATACAGTTATTCCTTGTGAAAAGAGTATTGTATATTAGTGGGAGTGTGAGCGTAATAGGAAGATTGTCATGGATTTTATTAAACGATACCTAGCGGAATCAAAAGAAGTCATCGACGGCATTGATCAATCATCGGTATTTCAAGTGATTCAACTGCTTTCTGCATTAAAAAAACGTAAAGGACGCTTATTTATTTTAGGTGTGGGTGGTAGCGCCGCAAACGCTTCTCATGCCGTCAACGATTTTCGAAAAATTGTTGGGATTGAGGCTTATGCACCAACGGATAATGTCTCCGAATTAACGGCAAGAACCAACGATGAGGGCTGGCACACTGTTTTTAGTGAATGGTTAAAGGTCAGTCAATTAAATAACAACGACATGATTTTAATTTTCTCGGTTGGTGGCGGAAATAGTGAAAAAAATGTCAGTCCGAATTTGGTATCTGCAATAGATTATGCGAAAACCGTTGGCGCTAAAATTGCGGGCATTGTGAGTCGAGATGGCGGGTATACAAAAAAGATGGCTGATGTGTGTGTGCTTATTCCTGTTATTTCTGTGGAAAATACAACACCACATGCAGAAGGTTTTCAAGCGATTATTTGGCATTTGTTTGTATCGCATCCGTTGTTGAAATCAACTCCGACGAAATGGGAAACGATGCGGACTTGATCTTGTGGCCGCTCGTTGTTCGATATGACTGCATCATTAGCGAGCTCGCTGCTTCAGAGTTCGAGTCAATATCCTCAACAGTTGCGATAAAACAAGCACATTGTCATACTGTTTTTATATGAAAAGGATTTCTATGAAAAACGTCGATCAATTACGCGTAAAAATCTTTGCCGACGGTGCCGACAAAGCCGGCATGCTGGAAATGTATCAAAATCCATCAATAAAGGGATTTACAACAAATCCCACTTTAATGCGCAAAGCCGGTGTCACCGATTTCGAATATTTTGCTCGCGATATTTTAAAATCCATTCCTGATCGCCCCATTTCTTTCGAAGTGTTTTCCGATGATTTTGAGCAAATGCATCAGCAAGCATTAAAAATTGCTGCTTGGGGAAAAAATGTTTACGTTAAAATTCCTGTCACAAACACAAAGGGTGAATCATCCCTAAAATTAATTCGCACACTGGCAAGCGAAAAAGTAAAACTCAATATCACCGCCATGATGACACTTGAACAAGTCAAGCAAGTTTCTGATGCATTATCGGAAGCCACCGCATCAATTATCTCTGTTTTTGCGGGAAGAATTGCAGACACCGGTTTTGATCCATTGCCATTGATGCAATCGGCATTAAAAATTATGGCGCCCAATCCACATATTGAATTACTGTGGGCAAGTCCCAGAGAATTATTAAACATTGTGCAAGCCGATGATATCGGTTGTCACATTATCACCGTAAGCAATGATATTTTAAAAAAATTATCGTTGCTGGGAAAAAATCTTGATCAATATTCACTAGAAACTGTGCAAATGTTTCACCAAGATGCAGATAATGCAGGATATAAATTATGATTATTGCACGCAGTCCGATGCGCATTTCACTCGGCGGTGGCGGAACCGATTTGCCGTCTTATTACGAACGCTTTGGTGGTTTTTTTATTTCAGCAGCGATTGATCGATATGTGTATGTAATGGCACACACCGCATGGGACAGCGATGAATATATGCTGAAATATTCTCAACTGGAACGCACCAAAACAATTGCAGAAATTAAACATCCGATTATTCGTGCTGCGCTCAATATGCTTTCGGTTGCACCTAATATCGAAATTTGCAGTATTGCTGATATTCCTGCCGGAACAGGGTTAGGCTCTTCGGGTTCATTCACAACTGCATTATTAAAAGCATTGCATGCATTTCATAATCACACATTAATTAGTCCGTTGGAATTAGCAGAACAAGCCTGCAAAATTGAAATGCATGAATTAAAAGCACCCACTGGAAAACAAGACCAATATATTTCAGCATTCGGTGGTATCACTTGTTTTGATGTGAGTTCAGACGGACATGTATGTGTTCGCCCCGCCAATATATCAAAAAACACGCAATATGCGTTAGAAGATAACCTCGCCATATTTTTTACAGGTTATGCGCGATCTGCAAATGATTTGTTAAAAGATCAAGATACTCGGAGCAAATCATCTGATAAAAGCATGATAGACAATTTACATTTCATCAAAGAACTGGGATTTAAAATCAGAGACGCATTGGAATCCGGCAATTTACATCAATTTGGTTTATTAATGCATGAACATTGGGAACATAAACGATTACGCTCCAAAGGCATGACCAATTCGAAAATCGATGAACTCTATAATTTAGCCATTGAAAATGGCGCCATTGGTGGGAAACTCATCGGCGCAGGCGGCGGCGGATTTTTAATGTTTTATACGGAAAATAAGCGGCAATTACGCGACGTCATGGTAAAAGCAGGTGTTGAAGAATTGCGTTTTCGATTTGATTATGAAGGGGCGAAATTAATTATATGAAATGTTTCGTCACTGGCGCAGCAGGATTTATTGGAAGCACTCTTGTTGATCGATTGTTAAAAGAAGGTCATGCCGTTGTTGGTGTTGACAATTTTACAACAGGATTTGATGAATTTTTAAATGAAGCAAAACAAAAAAAACAATTTATATTTTTTCAAGGCGATTTATTGGATCAAGATTTTTTAAACAATACCGTTCATGATTGTGACGTTGTTTTTCATTTCGCAGCCAATGCAGATGTCCGATTTGGCGCTGATCATCCCGAAAAAGATTTACAGCAAAATACTGTTGCAACATCACATGTATTAGAAGCCATGCGAAAAAATAATATTAAAAAAATAGTTTTTTCCTCAACAGGCTCTATTTACGGTAATGCGAAAATAATTCCAACGCCGGAAAATGCGCCATTTCCCATTCAAACTTCTTTTTATGGCGCATCCAAACTCGCTGCAGAAAGCTTAATTCAAGCTTATTGCGAAAGCTTTGATTTTCAAGCGTGGATATTTCGTTTTGTGTCTATTTTGGGTGAGCGCTATACCCATGGACACGTATTTGATTTTTACAAGCAATTAATTGAGCATCCCAATTCATTGCATGTTTTGGGTAATGGCAAACAAAAAAAATCTTATTTATACGTGCAAGATTGTATTGATGCTATTTTATACGCTATAAAAAATACAAATGAAAAAGTGACTATTTTTAATTTAGGCGCAGATGAATATTGTGAAGTTAATGAATCTATTTATTGGATTTGTAATCATTTAAAGTTATCGCCCACACTACATTATTCAGGTGGAAATCAAGGATGGGTTGGTGATAATCCTTTTATTTTTTTAGATTGTACAAAAATACGATCGCTTGGGTGGAAACCACAATTATCCATTCAAAACGGCATCATTCGAACACTTGAATTTTTAAAAAAAAATCAGTGGGTGATCAATGAAAGGTAAATCAGCAATCATTACAGGCGGAAGCCAAGGATTGGGATTAAAAATTGCAGAAGAATTTTTAAAACAAGGCGCAAATGTGATTATTTGCGCAAGAAATCAAAAAAAAATTGATTTCGCATTAGAAAAATTAAAACCATTTTGCATCGACAATACTGTGATTGGCACTGTTGCTGATATCTCAAATCACGACATGTGCGAGAATTTAATAAGCACGTGCCTTAAAAAATTGGGTCACATAAATATTTTAATTAATAATGCAGGTATTCATGGCGCAAAAGGTCCTCTCGATGAAGTTGACTGGCAATCATGGGAATCTGCGATTGATATAAATTTAAAGGGCACAGCATTTCTTTGTAAAATTGCATTACCCTATATGAAAAAACAAAGGTCTGGAAAAGTAATTATTTTATCTGGGGGTGGCGCAACAAAACCGATGCCGTTTATGAGCGCTTACGCTGCATCAAAAGCGGCACTTGTGCGCTTTGGAGAAAGCTTAGCGATGGAAGTAAAACCATTCAACATTGACGTGAATATGGTTGCACCTGGCGCACTCAACACGCATTTGTTAGAAGATATTTTAGCAGCAGGCCCCAAATTAATTGGGGAAGAAAAGTATCAGCAAGCTTTATCGCAGCAGAAAAATGGCGGAGATGATCTGAATCGTGCCGCCAAATTATGTGTTTTTTTAGCATCAGAAGAAAGCAATGGCATCACAGGTAAATTAATCAGCGCAATTTGGGACCCTTGGGAAAATCTATTACATTATCGCGATCAATTAATGGATTCGGATATTTATACACTCAGACGTATTACACCGAACGATCGCAACAAGGATTGGACATAATGATTAAATTTGCCATTATTGGATGTGGACTTATAGGTCAGAAAAGGGCGAAAGCGCTTGCAGCTCTTACATCCGATGCAACATTGGTTGCATGCGTTGATATCAATATTGATCGCGCACAACAATGTGCATCTGTATTTCCAAATTGTTTCGTCTTTGATAATTACAAAACCATGCTGGAAAAAACCAACCCTGATGTGGTCATTATTGCAACCACACATGAATTATTATCAAAAATTGGTGAACAAATTATTTTAATAGGAAAACATGTATTTTTCGAAAAACCAGCTGGTAGAAACGCCAACGAAATAAATAAATTAATCAGCGCATTAAAAGGTAAAAATAATATTGTTCACGTTGGCTTTAATCATCGCTATCACCCCGCGCTTCAGCAAGCAAAAAAATTAATAAACGATAATGTCATAGGTGATCTGATGTATATCCGAGCGCGCTATGGACACGGTGGCCGACTGGGCTATGAAAAAGAATGGCGCGCAAAACCTGAGCTGTCTGGCGGTGGCGAATTGATTGATCAAGGTGTTCATCTCATTGATCTATCACGCTGGATATTAGGTGAATTTGTGGAAATGAATGGTTATGCACATAACTATTACTGGAATATGCCTGTAGAAGACAATGCCTTTTTAACATTAAAAACAGCGAAAAAACAAGTTGCTTTCCTGCACGTCAGCTGTACCGAATGGAAAAATCTTTTTTCATTTGAAATTTTCGGTAAAACAGGGAAATTGCATGTGAATGGATTGGGCGGTAGTTATGGAACAGAAACACTCACACATTATAAAATGTTACCAGAAATGGGTCCGCCTGAAATATTCAATTATGAATATCCAAGCGGTGATCAATCGTGGGAATTAGAACTAGCCGATTTTATAGAAAATATAAAACATCATCGATCATCGTCACCCAATTTACACGATGCATTTGAAGCGCTGACAATAGTAGAAAAAATTTATAAGCAATCCGGAATAAATTACCATGAATAATTACCCACCGGTATTAATTTTAGCGGGTGGATTAGGAACGCGCATTAATAGTGTTTATCCCGATATTTCCAAATATTTGGTGCCCATAAATGGCAAACCATTTGCATTGCATCAATTACATTTGCTTAAAAAAATGGGTTTTTATGAAATTATTCTGTGCGTTGGATATAAAAAAGAATTAATTCAAGAATTATTAGGTGATGGAAAAGATTTGGGATTGCATATTCAATACTCTGATGACGGCGATCAACAGCTAGGCACGGGTGGCGCCATCAAAAAAGCAAGTCAACTTGTTTCCTCTTCTTTCGGAGTTTTGTATGGAGATTCGTATTTAGATTTTAATTTCAATCTTGTTTTTCAAGCATTTTTAAAATCAAAAAAATTAGGATTAATGACTATCTATCACAATAAAAATAAATTAGGTAAAAGTAATGTGATCATTAAAAATCATGAAATTATTGCATTTGATAAAGAGAAGCAAATTCCAAATATGGAATATATTGATTATGGTTTTTCATTATTTTCTAAAGACGCTTTTAATAACTTTAATAAAACATCATTTGATTTATCGAGCGTCGTTAAAAAATTAATTGAAAAAAAAGAATTGGCAATTTATGAAATTGATCATCGGTTTTATGAAGCCGGAACATTAAGCGCAATAAATGAATTAGAAAAACTGTTAAAAAATATCACGCAACCGTGAAATTGTGATCCATGCGATAGAGGTTGGTGATCCATCCAAAAACATGAATAATCAGCATGCCTTTTTTAGTTATCACATAACCCTCTTTTACTTTTTTTACAGTGCCTGCATTTTCCTGTTCTTGTAATCTTTTTTGAATAGCATGGTATTTTTGAAAGTATTCTTGCTCAACAAAAGTCTGTATCTCATTTTCACTTTTGGGTGTCCCATTATTCTTATACAAATAACCCATCATGATAATTGAATTAGATCTAGAACAGTTAAAAGGTATCATACCGTATATATTGGAATTAAAGAGAAAGAAAAAAAGCGTGATTAATGCAATATCTCGATAAGTCAAAATATTTGAAAAATATCGAGTAAATTTAATCATCACCAGAGCAATAATAAGAATCAAACAAGCAATCAAAAGCAACACCATTGCCCCGACGATAGGTATTGAATGGGTATTGATGATATGCATTCTAAATAAAGCAATATAGAGAACGGTTCCAAATATAATCGACGTGACATATAGTGTCATTAGTGCAATTATCTTCTTAAGCATAGATTATTCTCAGGGTAATGTGATATTAATTATTCTATCATTCTTGGAACTGAAAATGAAAACCCGTTTAAAAGAAGCATTTGAAATTGCTCGTTTTACAAAGTTTTGTATCACGGGCGCTGTCAGTTTTGCGGTTGGTTTTATCGTATTTAATTTATCATACATACTAACAGGGCTGTTAATTTTTAGCTTAACGATTTCGTATGTATTAGCCGTCATTAATGGATTTTTTTGGAATAGGCACTGGACATTCAAGGATAGGCGCGCACACTCTTTATGGAATCAGGCGTTTCGCTTCCTTAGTTTTTATACGGTTGGTTACTGCATTAATCTTATAGTGTATGTGCTTTTTTTATCTATTATTGCTAGATTTGAGCATAGCATTCATCAGTCCGATCATTTTTATATAACTGCTCTTCATATATTACAGGGTCATGCAGAGCATTACTCTTTATTAAGAGTAAATATTGTAGGTATAATAGCAACAGGTATCTCTTTAATTTGGAATTATTTCACGAACTTTTTTTGGTCATTTAAAAAAGTATAAAAAATATTTAAACAAACCATCCTTTGTTGAATATTAAAATAGCGCGAAGGCACTACAAGGAAAGTTATGACTTGGAAATCAATGCGATGGCTTCTTTTTATCGCCATTTTTTTGTTGTTTGTTGGTTTTTTTTTACAACCTATTTTAGATTATAATGGTTATTGGAATGTTTTTTATCCTGCTAATACCATTGAAAAAATAACCATACCTGATTATCAAAGCAACTCACCTATACAAATATTTAACTTTCAGCCAAAAGAATCGGTTCCAATTGAATTGCAAGATGTCGACATCTCCTTTAATTTTAAAAATAATTTAAATGATAAAACTGAAGGTCTTTTACAAACGGCTGATCATGATGGATTAGCGGTACTATTAGGCTTCAATCAATTACCTGTTGTTGCAGCAACAACTGATAATGGTCAACAATATTTTGTTGGTCGGATTGTAACCCTACCCATTAGCACTGATCAGTGGCATTCGATACGTATTCATTTTTGGAATCAGCATTATTTTGATATTTGGCTTGATGGAAAGCATACGCTCAGCAATCAAAGTAATATGAATTTACAATTGTCTCAAATAAAACTGGGTAGTAGCTTTGAAAACTATCAACGTTTCGAAGGCATAATAAAAAATTTTTCTTTGGTATACGGCAAAATAAACATCGATCTTGCTTATAAACTGCTTATCTTTAGACATATTCTTTGTGGTTTAGGTGTAATACTGTTTATTTATTTTCTACGTTTTTGGTCAACTCAACCTATTCTCACCAAAAACCAAAAAATAGAATGGTTTTCCTTTAGTTTACTGATTGCATTTGTGGCAATGATGACTTACCACTTTATTGTGTCAGTTTATTTTTCTGATGTAGTGCATTCAAATACTTTTCTTTTCACGCATTCGTGGGCCTTCAGTGATTGGTTTATAACATTACATTATGGTTTAAATCCTTATAATATATCCATGCCGGCTATTTATTTTCCATTTTCTTATATTTTTTTATATCCATTTTTTTTAATTTACAATATAGCATTGCCAGTAGCGATTATTATTTTTACAGGGTTTGTCATTGCTTTTGTAACTTATTATTGTCGTCTAGATAATTTAGAAAAAAATAATCTTGTTTTAACGGCTAATATAAAAAATATTTTTATTATTTCATTACTCAGCTATCCATTTTGGTTTGCATTCGAGCGCGGAAATTTAGAAGAATTTATATTTATATTCTTGGGAATTTTTCTTTATTTTTATCAGAAAAAAAAGTTTTACTGGGCTGCATTTATGATTGCTTGTGCAGGCGCCATGAAAGTCTATCCCTTGGTTTTTTTACTGATATTTATTGCCGAGCGTCAGTATCGCGCAGCAATATTTTGTATGCTTATGACCGCTATACTGACAATAATTTCATTATGTATTTTACAGGGTGGTTTTTTTTCAAATTTTCATTCGATGTTGTCCTCTATTTCGGCTTATGGCTTAAAAGATCTTATTGTGCAAGATGCAACACATAATGCAATTTTTTCATTAAGTTTGTTTGCATTTTTCTATAAAGGGCTTCATTTTCTAGATACAAATATCACTGCGATCCAGACATTGAATTACTACTATTTGAGCGTTTTTATTTTCTTGATATTTTTTACTTTATATTTTATTTGTATAAAACAAGCCTTATGGAAAAAAATATTTTTATTAGTATCTGTCATGCTGTTACTCCCCCCTAGCTCAGGTCAGTACAAATTATTATATTTGTTTTTACCTCTAGCGCTTTTTATCAATGAAACGGACGTTGATTTTGATAACAAAGACGTGTCATATCTCATTATGTTTATCATTCTTTTTATTCCTATTAATTACAATCTTTCAGAAAAAAATTATGATCATTTTTTTAGTATCGTGAGCAATATTACGTGCCCTGCTGCTTTATTGATTGGGTCAATTGCTATAATTGTGAGTGGGTTACATCAGCGAAGGATTACACGCCAATAAAAATTTTTGTCGTGTAAAAAAATATTCAATTTTCTTTTATCCAGTCAACAACATTAATTGCTTTGTCATCAATGTAAACATCCGCATAAGGTTTTCCAAATACAATTTCGTGGTAGCATACCTGCCATTTGCTCATTTGTTTTTTTGTCATGTCACGCCAATCAATACTTGTCGTAGAGCCACGCGCTGTAAATAAAATAATTTTATGTCCTTCGTTGTAGAGTTTATTAATCTTTAAAATGACAGATTGGTCTGGAATGGCGTTTTGATACTCGCCATCTGTATTCGAGCACAGGACACCATCAATATCAAAACAATATGTTTTTTTCATGCATCACCCGTCTATCGATCTGTAATTAATTGGCAAATAAGCTTGCAGTAGAGAATTAAAAAAGATTATGCTGAAAGTAACATGAGTTGATTGATTTTTATAGGATTAAAATGACTTCTACACTCACGATCGATAATGCAACTATTGGAGAAGGATATCCCACTTTTATTATCGCTGAAATTGGTATCAATCATAACGGTGATATCAATCTCGCAAAACGATTGATTAGTATCGCTGTTGCTGCGGGTTGTAACGCTGTTAAATTTCAAAAACGCACGGTCGACGTTGTTTACACGCCAGAAGAATTAGCGAAACCACGTGAATCTGTATTTGGTCTTACTAATGGCGATTTAAAGCGTGGCCTTGAGTTTAATCAAGCGCAATATGCAGAAATTGATGCTTACTGTAAACAGGCGAATATGCCTTGGTTTGCTTCTTGTTGGGATGAAGCCTCGGTTGATTTTATCAGTCAATTTAATCCACCTTGCTATAAAATAGCGTCTGCTTGTTTAACGGATCATAACTTGTTGCGACATACCCGCAGTAAAAATCGACCGATTATTCTTTCAACAGGCATGAGCACGCTAAATCAAATTGACGCCGCGGTTCAAGTATTGGGTACGAAAGATCTGGTTATCATGCATGCGTGCAGCACTTATCCGTCAAAATATGAGGAATTAAATTTACGCGTGATACCGATGCTTCGTGAGCGATATAAAGCCCCTGTGGGTTATTCAGGACATGAAACAGGTCTTGCATCAACGGTTGCAGCAGTCGTATTGGGTGCTTGCGTTATTGAACGTCACATCACAGTAGATCGTGCGTTATGGGGAAGTGATCAAGCCGCTTCACTAGAACCCAACGGCATCAACAAATTAATTCGCGATATACGTCTTGTAGAAACGTCACTCGGAAGTGCTGATAAAAAAGTACAGCTCAGCGAAATTCCAGTGATGCAAAAACTCCGTCGCGTTGGAATTTGATCATGATGAAATTATCGGATTACGTGCTTCAGAGAATCGCTGAACAAGGCGTAAAACATATTTTTCTGGTTCCTGGTGGCGGAGCAATGCATCTGAATGATTCATTAGGCCGACGCACGGATATTGCTTATGTTGCAAACTTGCATGAACAAGCCGCCGCCATTGCTGCGGAAGCGTATGCACGCGTTACCGGGAATCTCGGTGTATGTATGGTGACAACAGGACCTGGCGGCACCAATGCAATAACAGGGCTTATCGGCGCATGGCTAGATTCAACGCCGTGCCTTTTTATTTCAGGACAAGTGAAGTGCGCGGATTTAAAAACAGGCACGCAATTGCGCCAATTGGGTTTTCAAGAAATTGATATCGTTACGATCGTTCAGTCTGTGACAAAATATGCGGTAACGATAACTGATCCAAATTCGATCGCTAGGCATTTAGACAAAGCATTTTACCTCGCAAAATCAGGTCGCCCAGGGCCTGTTTGGATAGATATTCCGCTGGATGTTCAAGCTGCAATGATTGATCCTTCAACGCTGCAACGTTATAAACCAGAGCAACCCACCGCTACAAAAACCGATTTACATGAGCTAGCACGGAAAACACTTCAATTACTATCTCAATCCGAACGCCCTATTTTAATGGCAGGCAATGGTATTCGAACCGCAAAAGCCATTGAGCAATTTCAGCGATTGATTGACGTATTGCAAATTCCCGTACAAACAACATGGCTTGGGTTAGATTTCATTACTGATGATGATCCGTTATTTGCTGGCCGACCAGGTGTTATCGCACCGCGCGGTGCTAATTTTGCATTACAAAATTCAGATTTCTTTTTGTCTATTGGCACACGAATTGATATGTTTTTAAGTGGTTATGCACACCAAAATTTTGCGAGAGCTGCACGCAAAGTGATTTGCGATATTGATGAAGCGGAAATAAAAAAATTAAAAATGAATATTGAAATTCCCGTCGTTGCTGATGTGCGTGATTTTATTCAGGCATTGCTTGATGTGGCGCCAGAATTTAAAAAATCAGATTGTAAGGAATGGTTTAATCGGATTGCGCAATGGAAGTCTCGTTATCCACTGACAGCACCCGTCGATAGTAAAAATCAGCAAAAAATCAGTGCTTATACGTTTTCGTCGATGCTTTCTGACGAAATCCCTGAGGATGCACTTATTGTGCCAGGCAGTAGTGGTTTTGCCTGCGAAATATTTTTATTAATGTTAAAAATAAAAAAAGGTCAGCGTTGTTTTCATAATCACGCAACAGGCGCGATGGGTTTTGCTCTCCCAGCAACCATTGGCGCTTGTTTTGCAGCCAATAAGAAAACAGTCATCTCCGTCGATGGTGACGGCGGATTTCAACTCAATATCCAAGAGCTAGCGACGATCGCTACACATCATCTTCCGATTAAGTTTTTTATTATCAACAACAATGGTTACGCTTCCATTCGTGCGAGCCAAAACGGTTATTTTGCAGGCAATAAAGTGGCTTGTGATACTGATAGTGGCCTTAAATTACCGGATGTTTTACGTATCGCAGAAGCTTATGGCATCCGATCAGAAAAAATTGATCAGTCAGGTGATGTTCGCGCACAAATTCGACGTATTCTTGCGTCGAAAGATCCTGTCGTATGTGAAGTAGAAGTGATCCCTGATGAGCCGCGCGTTCCACGATTATCTTCTACGCACCGCAAAGATGGTTTGCTAGTTTCAAAACCGCTCGAAGATTTATTTCCTTTTTTAGATCGCGACGAGTTTGCAGATAATATGCTTATTCCCATGTTGGTAGATGAATGAGGATTGAATGAGCGCCATTGGAATTATGCAAGGCAGGCTTACACCACCCGTACACGGCATACAAGCCTTTCCGCGGGAGCATTGGCGCGATGAATTTATGGCAGCAAAAACAGCAAATCTTGATTTTATCGAATGGATTTTCGATGAATATGGTGCTGACATGAATCCAATGATGACGCAAAATGGGATTAAAGAAATACGTGCATTATCTGAATCGAGTGGTGTCACAGTGAATTCAATCTGTGCGGATTATTTTATGAATCATCCTTTATTAAAATGTTCGCAATCAGAGCAAGAAAAATTGCTCGATACACTATTGTCCTTATTTCAAAGCGGAAAATCGTTGGGCATTAATCGTATTGTATTGCCATTCGTTGATGCGTCCGCTATCAACACCAAACAAGAAGAAAATGATTTTGTAACGCTGATGCGCAATAAAATATTACCGATGACAGAAAATACATGCATTGAAGTGCATTTAGAAACCTCTCTTGCACCACAAACAGTAGCCAATATTCTTAATCAAATTCCGCATGAATTATTTTGGATTAATTATGATTCCGGAAATAGTGCTTCATTAGGTTATAAGCCAAAGGAAGAATTTGATGCTTACGGAAATAGAATCGGCAGCTTTCATGTAAAAGACCGCGCATTAGGCGGTACAACCGTACCGCTGGGAACAGGTAATACTGATTTTTCTGCATTGGCGAAATGCTTACAGAAAATCAATTATCAAAGACCATTTGTTCTTCAAGTTGCGCGCGGTGAAACGGGAAATGAAATTGCGTGTGCAAAAAGAAATCGGGAATTTGTAAAAAAAAAGTTGATTCAAACAAAGTGAGAATCAAAATATCATGCTAAAAAAGATTCTTATCGTTGGATTGGGTGGCATTGGGCAACGTCACGTTAGAAATATACGTCAATTATTAGGTAAAAATGCTGACCTGATTGCTTATCGACAACGCAGTCTTTCTCATGTGATTAATGCGCAGCTTAAAATAGATGATAGAAAAACGGTTGAGGAAGAATATGATATTCGCGTATTCACAAACCTTGATGAAGCACTCAGCGAAAAACCTGATATCGCACTGATTTGCAATCCCAGTAAATTTCATCTTGAAATAGCACTAAAAGCAGCTAACGCTGGATGTCATTTGTTTATTGAAAAACCGCTGAGTGATTCAATAGTGGATGTCGAACATCTTATCAATACCGTTCAACAAAATGGTTTAATTGCAATGGTGGGTTATCAAATGCGATACCATCCCTGCATTATTCGATTACAAGAAATTCTTGCCAGCAATCTTATCGGCAATTTGCTTTCAGTGACAGCACAAATCGGTGAATATCTGCCTGATTGGCATCCTTATGAGGATTACCGAAAAATGTATGCAGCCCGTGCTGACTTGGGTGGAGGCGTTGTTTTATCTCAAATTCACGAGTGCGATTATTTGTATGCTTTATTTGGTTTGCCGAGTCAGGTATTTGCGATGGGTGGACACTGGAGTCATCTTGAAATAGATGTCGAGGATACAGCTTCTGCATTGATGAGATTTTTCTATCATGAGCGAGATTTGCCGGTCTATTTGCATCAAGATTATCTTCAACGCCCCGCTAGAAGAACTTGTGAAATAATAGGTGATCGCGCTCATGTCGTTGCTGATCTGCGTGCAGTGACTGTTACACTGACCGAGGAAGATGGTCATACAACCGTAAATAATTACGATGGGTTTGATCGCAATGAATTATTTCTTGCAGAAATGCGCCACTTTTTAAATTGCGTTGAAAATAAAGAAAAACCTATTGTTGATCTTTACATGGGCCTTCAAAGTCTACGTATGGCATTGGCAATAAAAAAATCCATCACAACCCGCAATGTTGTTGCGCTTAACGCTGAGGCTGCTTTTAATGAGTAATTCACAGTGCTTTAAAATATTCGATCTATCGGGTCGCATTTTTGTTATCACGGGCGGAGGTGGTCTTCTTGGCGCACAGCATGCCAATGCAATTGCAAAGGCGGGTGGGATCCCTGTACTCATTGATATTAACGAAATCAGCGTTAATAAAACGGCAGCGAAGATTCGTGCCGAATATAATGTGCCTGCAATGGGTATTGTATCTGATATCACTGATGAAACCGTTGTCACACAGCTGCGTGAAAAATTGCTTAACCAATACGGCCACATTGATGGGCTTATTAATAATGCCTCAAACAATCCCAAAATGGAGCCTGGCAGTAATGTAAATTTTTCTAGGTTAGAAAATTTTTCATTAGCACAATGGGAAGCGGATATTGCTGTAGGTTTGACAGGTGCTTTTATTTGCTCAAAAATTTTTGGTACTGAAATGGCAAAACGCAAA